>JBOHST010000241.1:0-8330 GCA_050733375.1 Gemmatimonadales bacterium | reverse complement strand
CGCGAGGCGTTCGGGCCGCTGCCGGCGTTTCTGCTCGGCTGGACCCTGTTTCTTGCCATCGGTTCCGGGTCGATCGCCACGCTGGCGGTCGCGTTCGGGAATTACTCCGCCGAATTGGTGCCGGTCGGACCGGTGACGCGCCGACTGTTGGCGCTCGGCGTGATTGCGGCGGTCACGGTCGTCAACGTCCGCGGCACCCGGCACGCGGCGAACGTGCAGAACTGGAGCACCGCGATCAAGGTCGGTGCGATCCTCGCCCTGTCGGCCGCGGGGCTCGCGCTGGGCCATGGTCTCGATCAGACCGGACCGCGCCTGTTCACGACACCGCTTTCGGGATCGGTCATTTCTGGCGCCGGCGTCGCGTTACTCGGCGTGTTGTGGGCCTATGAGGGCTGGCAGAACGTGACCTTCTCCGCCGGGGAGGCGGTCGACCCGCAACGCACCTTTTCCCGGGGGATCATTATCGGGACGATCGGCCTGATCGCCATCTACCTCATCGCAAACGTCGGGTATCTGGCCGCCCTCGGTCCGGACGCCGTGGCGTCGAGCGATCGAGTGGCGGCGGACGCGGTCCGGACGCTGGCCGGCCCCGCCGCGGCGAAGGTCATCACGGCCGCCGTGCTGGTGTCGATGTTCAGCGCCGCCAACGGCGTCACGCTCACCGACACGCGCTGCTACTTCGCCATGGCGCGTGATGGGGTGTTCTTCCGGAAGCTCGCGGAGGTCCATCCGCGCTTCGGGACGCCCGCGTTCGCCATCCTCACCAGCGCCGCATGGGCGATGCTGCTCACGTTCGGCACCTTCGAGCAGCTGTTGACCTACGTGGTATTCGCGAGCTGGCTGTTCGCCGCGCTCGCCGCGGCGAGCGTGTTCGTGCTGCGCCGGCGCCGCCCCAATGCCCCACGACCGTTCCGCGTGCCCGGCTATCCGCTGACGCCGGCGCTGTTCATCGCCGCCGCCGTGGCGATCGTGGCCAACACCGTGGTCGCGCGGCCGTTGCAGGCGGCGGCGGGAATCGGGATCGTGCTGCTCGGGACGCCGGTCTACCTCTACTGGAAGCGCGCGGCACGCGCCCCCGACCGGTCGTAGCGGGTCAGGCGGCTACCGGCGTCTCAGCCACTCGGCGAAGAGGGGGTCGCTGACAACCGCAAGGTCGCCGATCGCTTCCACGTAGCCTTTTTCGATCAGGCTGCCGAGCGCCTGCGCCACGGTGCTCTTGGCCGGCAACTCGTGGCGTGCGATATACCCGGCAGCGGTGGCCGTCGTCGTGGACTCGCGCGCGATCGCCGTCAGCACCCGCCGCTGGGGCGGCGTGACCGCCGTCGCGTCGCGGGCGTAGATCGTCTCACCCACCCGCAACGCCTCGGCCAGTCCGCGTTCCACCCCTGCCGCGTCCACGACCGCTTCGCCCGCCGCCATGGCGGCCTCCCACACGAAGTACGCCAGGAATTGCGCGGCCCAGGGGTGCCCTTCCGCATGCCCGAGCAGCGTCTGCAGCGCCGCCGGTTCCAGTTTGTGATCCGTTTCGAGGAACCGCTTTTGGAGCCAGGGCTCCAGCTCGTCGTCGCTCAGGCGGCCGAGTGGAAACGGCGCCGCCAACTTGAACAGCGGGCGCGCGCGATCGGTGAACATCCGCTGCAACAGGTGGTGCTGACTCCCGGCGAAACAATAGGCGACGCCGCGCTGATGCTGGATCACGGTTCGGATCACGGCTTCGGTATGGTGCGCAGGGTCCCATTCCGCCATCTGCTGAAACTCGTCGAACACCACCGCGACGGGCTTGCCCCTCCCGCGAGCAAGCGCGCCGACAGCCTCGAGCGCGTCTTCCAGGTCCGCCGACCCCTTGGACCCCGGCGGACCCAGCTCGACGGTCGCGCTCACCTCCCCTCCTGGTCCCGCCGTCACGGTCGGTCGCAGCCGCCGGAACAGGTTTGCCGCCTCCTTCGCCCACTCGGTGAGGCGTCCGGCACGGGAGGCGCGCACCACGGCCTCCGCCAGGCGCTTCGTGAGTGAGGCCTCGTTGACCGTGGGCAGGCAGTCGCACCAGACCAGCAACAAGCGCCGCGAGGTAGCTTCCGGGTCGAGCGCTTCGCGCAGCAGCGAGGTCTTGCCATAGCGGCGCGGCGCGAACAGGAAGACGTGCTGGCCCGCCTCGGCGATGGCCCGCAACCGGGCCACCTCGGCACTTCTCCCAGCGAACTGCTTGCCCGTGACGACGCCACCCAACACAAATGGATTCAAGTGTTTACGTGAGTTCATATTATATGGTCCATACCATATGGACCATAAGCTATGGACTGAATCTGCCCGTTGCAAGGCGCCGAGCGCACGTGCCGTTGCCCCGCGCCTTGCAGGCCGGGCATATTCCGCCTTCTACTGAACGGAGTTCGATCCTTGAAGACCCAGGGCAGTAATACCGACGTCGTCTTTCTCTCGGGAGTCCGCACCGGCTTCGGCAGTTTCGGCGGCTCGCTGAAGGACCAGTCCGCTATCGACCTCGGTGCGATCGCGGCCCGCCACGCCCTCGAGCGCGCCGGGGTTCCCGCCGCTGAGATTGGCCACACGATCTTCGGCAACGCGCTGCAAACGTCGGCCGACGCCATCTACATGGCTCGCCATGTCGCCCTCAAGGCCGGCCTGCCCATTGAATGCCCGGCGGTCACGGTGAACCGTCTGTGCGGCTCGGGCTTCGAGGCGATTACGCAGGGCGCTCAGCTGATCATCCTCGGAGAGGCGGACGCGGTGCTCGCCGGCGGCGGTGAGTCGATGAGTCAGGCCCCGCACGTGGTGCGGGGGGCGCGCTGGGGACTGCGACTCGGTCCGGCGCCGCTGGAAGACCTGCTGTGGGAATCCCTGACCGACCCGCAGTGCGGGTTTTCGATGGCCGAGACCGCCGAGAACCTCGCTGACAAGTACCAGCTGACTCGTCAGGCGGTGGACGAAGTCGCGCTGGGATCACAGCGACGCGCCAAGCAAGCCTGGGAGGACTGCGTCTTTCAGGACGAGGTGATCCCGGTGCCGATCAAGAAGAAGGGCCAGATGGTAGAATTCCGGGCGGACGAGCACATGCGCCCCGAAACGACATTGGAGGTGCTCGGGTCGCTGAAGCCCTATTTCAAGAAGGACGGGCTGGTTACCGCGGGGAACGCCTCGGGGATTTCCGACGGCGCCGCGGCGACCGTGATCACGAGCGAGGGATACGCAAAGGCCCACGGCGTGAAGCCGCTCGGCCGGCTCGTCGCCTGGGCGGTGGTGGGCGTCGAGCCCAAGTACATGGGCATCGGCCCCGCGCCCGCCGCGCGCAAAGCGCTCCAGAAGGCCGGGATGCAGCTGGCGCAGATGGACCTCGTGGAGGTGAACGAGGCGTTCGCCCCGCAATACCTCGCGGTCGAAAAAGAGCTCGGTCTCGACCGGTCGAAGACCAACGTGCACGGCGGTGCGATCGCGATCGGCCATCCCCTTGCGGCCAGCGGCGCGCGCATCACCATCCACCTGCTCCACGCCCTCCGGCGCGCAGGCAAGCGCTACGGCCTGGGATCCGCCTGCATCGGCGGGGGCCAGGGGCTCGCGGTGATCGTCGAATCGTTCCCGGCCTGAGGAGCCTCTCATGGGTGACGTGCTGCTGTTAGTGCTCGGCGGCGTCGGCTTGTATCTCTTCTCCGGTCTGCGGGTGCTGCGGGAGTACGAGCGCGCCGTGTACTTCTTTCTGGGTCGCTCCTGGGGCGCCAAAGGGCCGGGGCTGATCTACCTCCCGCCGCTGTTCGCCCGCATGCAGAAGGTCAGCCTGCGCGTAATGGCGCTCGACATACCCCCCCAGGACGTGATCACGCGCGACAACATCTCGATCAAGGTGAACGCCGTACTCTACATGCGGGTGAAGGACCCGGTGAAATCTGTGATCTACGTGGAGAATTATCTCTACGCCACGAGCCAGCTGGCCCAGACCACCCTGCGATCGGTGCTGGGCGAAACGGAGCTCGACGAGCTGCTCGCCAACCGCGAGAAGATCAATTCGATCCTCAAGCAGATCATCGACCAGCGCAGCGATGAGTGGGGTATCGAGATGTCGGCGGTCGAGGTGAAGGACGTGGACCTGCCGCCCGAGATGAAGCGCGCCATGGCCCGCCAGGCCGAAGCCGAGCGCGAGCGGCGCGCCAAGATCATCAACGCCGAAGGCGAGCTGCAGGCATCCGAAAAGCTCGCCCTGGCCGCCGCCGTGATCGGCCGGGAGCCCGCGGCGATCCAGCTGCGCTACCTCCAGACGGTGACCGAGATCGCCTCCGAGAAGAACTCGACCACGATCTTCCCGATTCCCATCGACCTCTTCAAGGGCCTGCTCGACGCCGTCGCTCGGCGCGCCGACAGCATCGCGCCCGCCCTCCCGGCGCGCACCGCGGGCGAGGTGCTGCCCCCGGTTCCGGACAAGGACACGGTGCGCGCGTAGGTCATGGCCGGAGAGCTGATCAGCCGAGAGGCATTCGAGCGGATCGTCCAACGCGCCGCCGAGCTGCAGACCGGAGAGCGCGACATTGGGGATGGGCTGACCGAACCGGAGCTGCTCGCGCTCGGGCAGGACGTCGGTATCCCCGCACGATACCTGAGACAGGCGCTGCTCGAGGAGCGCACCCGACTCCTCGACGAGCACCAGGGGTGGTCGCTGGCCGGGCCGGCGCAGCTCGCGGCCCACCGCGTAGTCCCGGGCGATCGCGCGGCGGTCGAACAGTCGCTGACGCATTGGATGGAGAACCAGGAGCTGCTCCGGGTCAAGCGACGGTATCCCGACCGCACGACCTGGGAGCCGCAGGTCGGGTTCTTCGTTTCGATGCAGCGGGGGCTCAAGGCGGGGGGCAAGGGCTACGCCCTGACCCGGCCCATCGAAATCAGTGGGCAGGTGACGCCGCTGGAGAGCGGATTCTGCCATGTGCGCCTGTCAGCCGACGTGCGCAACCTGCGGGCGGCCCGCATCGGCGGGGCCGCGGGCATGCTCTCCGCCGGCGCTGTCGGCACGGCCATCGCGATCGTCCTCGGGGTGGTGCTGCCGCTCGCGGCGGCTCCGGCGGCCCTGTTCGCCATCGGTGCCTTGCCCGTGTTAGGCGGGCACCGGGGGCAGAACGAGCGAGTCCAGGTGGCCCTCGAGCAGGTGCTCGACCGGCTGGAGCGCGGGGAAATCCGGCCGGAGCACGCGCTCCCCGGCCCGCGCGCCAGCGCGTTCGTCCGCATCGCGGACGAGATCCGCAAACAATTCCAGCGGTAGAGAGGGACATGAGCGACATCACACGAGTGGGCGTGCTGGGCTGTGGCCTGATGGGGAGCGGGATCGCCCAGGTGGCGGCCACCGCGGGCTACGCCACGATCGTTCGGGACGTGGCGCAGCCGATTCTCGACAAGGCCAAAGCGGGCATCGAAAGGTCGCTCGCCAAATTCGTGGAGAAAGGCAAGCTCCAGGCGACGGATCGCGATGCGGCCCTCACGCGCCTCTCGTTCACCACGATCACCGCCGACCTGCTCCCGTGCGACATCGTGATCGAAGCGGTCACGGAGGACCTGGAGGTGAAAAACGCCTTGTGGAAGGAGCTCGACGGGCTGTGCGGGGCCGGGACGATCTTCGCCTCCAACACGTCGAGCCTCACCATCGCCGCGATGGCCGCGGCCACCAAGCGCGCCGACCGCTTCGTGGGCCTGCACTTCTTCAACCCGGTCCCGCTGATGCCGCTCCTCGAGGTGGTCCGCACCGTCACCACGTCGGAAGAGACGTTCAAGCGCGCGTTTGCCTTCGCCCGCTCCCTCGGCAAGGAGCCGGTGGCCGCCAAGGACAACTCCGGGTTCATCGTGAATCTGTTACTGGTCCCGTACCTGCTCGACGCCATCCGGGCGCTGGAGCACGGGGTAGGCAGCGTCACGGACATCGACAAGGCGATGCAGCTGGGCTGCGGCTACCCGATGGGGCCGCTCACGCTGCTCGACTTCGTGGGTCTCGATACGACGTACAAGATCGCCGACATCATGTTTGCGGAGTACAAAGAGCAGAAGTACGCCCCGCCGCCGCTGCTCAAACGCATGGTGCTCGCCGGCATGTACGGCAAGAAGAGCGGCAAGGGGTTCTACGACTATTCGGCGAATCCGCCGGTGGTTTCGAGCCTGGGACTCTGAGCTTCGAGGAGCACGCAGCGACATGTTCGGCTACGATCTGCCCCGCTGGCATGCGGCGGTCAATGACCTTCCCGCGGCGTTGCTCGTGGCTGCCGTGTTGTTCGATCTGGTCGGGTGGGCGACGAAGCGTGAGTCGCTCGTCTGGACCGGCATTTGGACCTTGTGGGCCGGGGTGATCGGCGGCTGGGCCGCCGTGATTCTCGGCCTGCTCGCCGAAAAGAAGATCGACCATGGGGAGGCGATCCACGATCTGATGCAGACGCACGAAAAGCTGGCGATCGCGTCCATGATCGTGTTCACCCTCCTGCTCGCCTGGAAGCTGTGGCGCCGCTTCCAATTGCGGCGCGGCGAGGACGCCCTGCTGAAGGTCGTCTCGGTTGTCGGCATCGTGCTGCTGGTGCGCACGGGCACCGTGGGCGGCACGCTGATGTTCGACCACGCCGCCGGGATGCCCACGGCCAAGATCCAGGCCGAAATCGAGAACCGCGTGGGAGGCCATGCTCACGAGCCGGGCACGATGGACCATGTGCACGAACCCGCCGATTCTGCCGCGCCAGTCGACTCCGCGCCGCCCACACACGTCGATCCTCCTGGGACGCCGCCGCACAGGCACTGATGCCAATGCGGAATGGGGATTGTGGATTGCGGAGTGTCGGTGGAGGCGTCGATGCCCAGTCGACGTCGCGGGCTCGGCCGGCCAATTCCGCAATCCGCAATCCCCATTCCGCAATTGTTGTCCTGCTCGCGGCCTGCACCCCGATCACCAGCCGCCCGGCGTTCCTTCCTTACCCACAGGCCCCTGTCGGGATCATCGAGGCCCCGGCGCCGCGGATCGTCCCCGAAGCGATGGGATGGCTCGCCAACGAGGGGCTGCGCGTCGAGTGGTCGAGCCCGCAAGACGGCTACGTGGAGACCGCGTGGTTCAACGTCCGGACGCGCAACTCCATGACCGGTCAGGGCGATCCTGGCGCCTTGCTCGACACCATCAAGCTCCGCTGCTGGGTCGACCCCAATGCGCCCGGCAAGAGCCAGTTGACCGTCGAAGCCGTGTACCGGCCGATCCTCGACCCATCGCGCTCTGAGCGCGATCTCGAGGTGATCGTGCCGCAGGGGTCCGAGGGACACCGGATCGCGGTCCAGCTGATCGAGGCCATGAAGCAGAAGTTCGGATCGTAGGGCGCCCCAGCCGGGCCGGTGCGATGCCTTCAGTGCTCACGGACTCCCGCACCCTCGCCGCCTATGCTGAAGGCGCCGGCATCTACCGGATCATTCCCGAGTCCGTGGCGATCCCGACAAACACACATGAGGTCGTCGACCTGGTGCGTCGCGCGATGGAGCGCGGCACCCCGCTCATCCCCCGCGGCGCGGGGAGCGGAATGCCCGGCGGCAACGTCGGCCGAGGGATGATCCTCGATCTCAGCAGGGGATTTCAGACCCTTGAGATAGATCCGCAGCGTCGCCGTGCCCGCACCGGGGCGTCCGTCACCTGGTCGCGGCTGGCCGAGGCCGGGCGCTCCCACGGATTGCGACTGCCGCCCGACCCCTCTTCCGGAGCGTTCGCCACCAGCGGGGGGATGGCATCGACCAATGCCGCCGGGCCGCGCAGCGTGCGCTACGGCAGCGTCCGGCGCTGGATCACCGGCCTCGAGGTCGTGGGAGCGGATGGGGATGTGCGCTGGGTGCGGCGTGGCGGTGGTGGCGGCCGCTTCTCCCTTGAAGCCGACGGGCGACACCTGGTGGAGGCCCGATTCCCCAGAACGCGAAAGAACTCGAGCGGTTATGCGCTCGATGCGTTCGCGGAGTCGGGAGACGAGCTCGATCTCCTGATCGGGGCCGAAGGGACCCTCGGCATCGTGACGACGGTCGAGTGGCAGCTCGACCCCATCCCGCCGGACGTCGCAGGGATGGTCCTCGGGTTTGGCGACCTCGCGGCCGTCGGCGACGCCGTCCCGTTCCTCATCGCCTTGAACCCCACGGCCGTCGAGCTGCTCGACCGCACGCTGCTCGGCTTCGTCGCGCAGGCCGGCGGCGCGGTCGCTCCCGGGGTCGAATGCGTGTTGCTGGTGGAGTTCGAGCGGGAAACGAGCGCGGCGGCCCGTGGAGTGGTCGGGGACGCGGTGCGCGGCTTGAAACACCTGACGCTCCAGGTCGAGACCGCGGTGGACCGCGCGGGCCTCGAA
>JBOHST010000240.1:0-6845 GCA_050733375.1 Gemmatimonadales bacterium | reverse complement strand
CCGGGAGAGCGTGGGCGCGTGCGGCTGGTGCTCGAGGCGCCCCTCGTGATGCGAGGGGGAGACCAATTCGTGCTGCGGAGCCTCTCGCCGGTCACGACGATCGGGGGCGGAGGGGTGCTGGACCCTTTCCCCTCGTCACGGCCCCGGCTAGCGGAACGGAGGCTGGAGCTGACCCAGGATCCAGCGGATCGTCTGGCTGCCTGGGTCGCCGAGGCGGGGTTGGCAGGCCTTCGGGTGAGTGAGCTACCTGTCCGCCTCGGCATCCCTCCCGGAGAGAATGTGAGCGCCGTCATCGCGGCGGCGGGCAAAGGTGTGCTAAGCTGCGATGGACTAGCGGTTTGGAGGGTCACGGCCGTCGCCGAAGCCGAGCGCATGGCAACGCTTGTGGCCGGCCACCATGAAAAGCACCCGTTGGACCCAGGGATGTCACTCCAAGCCCTCCGATCCTCCCTGGGGTCGGACAGAAAAAGGAGGCAAGTAGTGCCCGAACCGGTCATGGACCTAGTGATCGATCTCGGCTGCCGGAAGCAGCTCTTTGAGGTCGAAGGCGGCGTGGTTCGGCGACCCGGGTGGGTCCCAACATTAGATTTGGGCACGAGCGATGCACGCAGCGCGCTGGTCAGGCGCTTGACCGAGTCACGCTGGCAGGTGCCGACCGTGATCGAGTTGGAGCGCGAGTTCTCCGGTGCCCCCGTGAGAGCGCTGTTGGCGCACCTCGTACGGGAAGGCGGTGTAGAACAGGTTGACCAGGAACGGTTTGCGAGTCCCGAGGCGCTGGCGGAATTCCGGAGCGCGCTGCAGGCGGAGCTGGGAAAGCTGGGGTCTGGTACGCCGGCGGAGTTGCGTGACCGCTTCGGGTTGACACGCAAGTATTTGATTCCGTTGCTCGAATGGGCCGACCGGCAAGGGGTTACCGAGCGCCGGGGCGACGCCCGAGTGCTGGCTCGCTTGACAGGTCGGAGCCATGGGGCCTAGGTTCCGGTTGGTGGTGCGTTGGTAAGGTCCCCGTAACTAAGGAGAAGTTGCTAAGGCACTTTTACGTTCGATCGAGGAGTGGTATGAGGCGGCACGCCTGGGCAGTGTTGGGGCTCGGGCTGTTGGCGGTCGGAGTAGGGGCGAAAGCCGCCTGGGGTCAGGCAGGTTCTCCCTCCGCCACGGTGAAGTTGAAGCAAAACTACCCGAACCCTTTTAACCCGGCGACCACGATTCCGTTTTCGCTCGGCGCGGAGCTGTTTTCCGCTGGTCACCGGCCGAAAGTCTCGTTGAAGGTCTACAACGTGTTGGCGCAGTTGGTCGCCGTGCCTATTCTTCAGGGCACGGGTGAGCGGCTCGACAACGTGGAGTTGTCGTGTGCCTCCACATTGAGCTGCGACTTCAGCGCCTATTGGGACGGCAACGTGCTGAATTCTGGTCGCCCTGCGGCGTCGGGGATCTATATCTATCAACTCGTGGTGGACGGCAGGCGATTCACGAAGAAAATGATTGTCATGAAGTGAGACGCGCACGAAAAAAGACGTACGGAAGAGACGTAAGGTGGAGGGGCGTAGGGAGAGAGCGTATTCTCCCTACGCCTTTTCCATACGTCATTCCCCCTTACGTCCTTTTCCGTACGGCTTTGACTTTTTTTTCTGCCATATCGGCATCATAGATCGGGCACGTACATTGCCTAAGCACCCGTCGCCATGATCAGACCAGAACGCCTCACCATCAAGGCCGCTGAAGCGCTGCAGCAGGGCGCGACGCGCGCGCGCGCGGGGGGGAATCCCGTCGTGAACGACGCCCACCTGTTTCTCGCCCTGCTCGAGCAGGACGAGGGCATTGTGGTGCCGCTGCTTCAGAAGGCGGGGCTGAACGTCACGCAGCTGCGTGCCGAGACCGAACGCGAGGTCGAGCGGTTCCCGAAACAATCGGGCGTCACCTCCGAGCCGACGTTGTCGCGCGAGCTGACGCAGGTGCTCGACCGTGCCGACCAGTACGCGAAGGATCTGGGTGACGCCTACGTCTCCACCGAGCACCTGCTGCTCGCGCTCGCCGAACAAAAGGGCACAACGGCCCGCCAGCTACTGGCGGCGGCCGGCGTGGACAAGGACGTGCTGCTTGCCGCGCTCGAGAGCGTGCGCGGCGCCCACCGGGTCACCGACCAGGAGCCGGAGCAAAAATATCAGGCGCTCGAGCGCTTCACCCGCGACCTGACCGAGGTGGCCCGCAAGGGCAAGCTCGACCCCGTTGTGGGCCGGGACGAGGAAATCCGGCGGGTGATGCAGGTCTTGTCCCGGCGCACCAAGAACAATCCGGTGCTGATCGGCGAGCCGGGAGTCGGCAAGACGGCGATCGTCGAGGGGCTCGCACAGCGGATCGTGCACGGCGACGTCCCCGAGTCGTTGCGCAACAAGCGCCTGGTCGCCCTCGACATCGGCGCGTTGATCGCCGGCACGAAATACCGGGGCGAGTTCGAAGAGCGGCTCAAGGCCGTGATCAAGGAGATCACGACGGCCGAGGGGCGCTTCATCGTGTTCATCGACGAGCTGCATACCCTGGTTGGCGCGGGCGCCGCGGAGGGGGCGGTGGATGCTTCCAACCTCCTGAAGCCGGCGCTGGCGCGCGGGGAGCTGCACGTGGTGGGCGCGACCACGCTCGATGAGTATCGCAAGTACATCGAGAAGGACGCGGCGCTCGAGCGTCGCTTTCAGCCGGTGTTCGTTGGGGAGCCGTCCGTCGAGGACACGATCGCCATCCTGCGGGGCCTGAAAGAGCGCTACGAGGTGCACCACGGGGTGCGCATCACCGACAACGCGCTCGTGGCCGCCGCCACGCTGTCGCACCGCTACATCGGCGACCGCTTTCTCCCGGACAAGGCGATCGACCTCGTGGACGAAGCGGCGAGCCGGTTGCGCATCGAGATCGACTCGCTGCCGCAGGAGATCGATGAGGTCGAGCGCAAGATCGTCCAGCTCGAGATCGAGAAGGCGGCGCTCGCGAAAGAGAAGGACAAGGTTTCGCAGGAGCGTCGGGCGGGCGTCGAGCAGGAGCTTGCCACGCTCCGGGAACGCTCCAACGCAATGAAGGCGCAGTGGCAAGCCGAGAAGGAGACGATCACCACCCTGCAAGGGAAGAAAGCCGAGCTCGAGCAGCTGCGCATCGAGGCGGACCAGGCGACGCGCCGCGGCGATCTGCAGAAGGCGGCCGAGATCGGTTACGGGCGTATCCCGGCGCTCGAAAAGGAGATCGCCGAAAGCGAGCGGCGACTCGGCGAGATCCAAAAGAAGGGCAAGTACCTCAAGGAGGAAGTTGACGCCGAAGACATCGCCGAAATCGTGGCGAAGTGGACCGGGATTCCCGTGACGAAGATGCTCGAGTCGGAGCGCGAGCGGCTCACGCGGCTGGAAAGCGAGCTGGCGCGGCGGGTGATCGGCCAGCCCGAAGCCCTGGCCGCTGTGGCCAATGCCGTGCGTCGCGCGCGCGCCGGACTCCAGGACCCGCATCGGCCCACCGGGTCGTTCATCTTCCTCGGCCCCACGGGGGTGGGGAAGACCGAAACCGCCCGTGCGCTCGCCGAATTCCTGTTCGACGACGAGAAGGCGATGGTGCGGCTCGACATGTCGGAGTACATGGAGAAGCACGCCGTCTCGCGGATGATCGGCGCCCCGCCGGGGTACGTCGGCTATGAAGAAGGCGGCCAGCTCACCGAAGCGGTGCGACGCCGGCCCTATGCCGTGGTGCTGTTCGACGAGATCGAGAAAGCCCACCCGGATGTGTTCAACGTCCTGTTGCAGATCCTGGACGATGGGCGGCTGACGGATTCCCAGGGCCGCACGGTGGATTTCCGCAACACCGTCTTGATCATGACATCGAATCTCGGCTCGTCCTACATCCTGGAGCAAGGCACGAGCAATTGGGAACAGGTCGAGACCAAGGTGCTGGAACTGCTGCGCCAGAGTTTCAAGCCCGAGTTCCTGAACCGGGTTGACGACGTGATCACCTTCCGTCCCCTGAGCCAGGAAGACATCGACAAGATTGTGGAGCTGCAGGTGGCGCGAGTGGAGAAACTGGTTGCCGATCGAAAGCTCACTCTCGAAGTGACGCCGGCCGCCAAGAAGCTCATTGGCGCCGAGGGCTACGATCCGGTGTACGGCGCCCGTCCGCTGAAACGCGCCATTCAGCGACTGCTCCAAAACCCGCTGGCGATGGCGGTGCTCGAAGGCACCTATAGCGACGGGGACCGGATCAAGGTGGACCGGGCAAAGGACGGGATGACACTCACCTTTCAGCGAGTGCCGGCGCTCGGCGTGCGCGAGCCGGTGCGTGTCTGAGGTCAGGCGCCCGGCCCCCATCACCCAGGCCGATCGGATCGGTATCGAAGCAGCGCTGGGGCAGGCGCGCGTAGCGGCCTCCGCCGGGGAAATCCCCGTGGGGGCCGTCGTCGTTCGCGACGGGGCCGTAGTGGCCGAAGGGCACAACGAGTCGGTCCAGCGCGGCGACCCCACCGCCCACGCCGAGCTGCTCGCCATCCAGCGCGCCCTCTATACGCTCGGGACCGATCGGCTCGCCGACACCACGCTGTACGTCACGCTCGAGCCGTGCGCGCTGTGCGCCGGGGCGATGGTGCTGGCGAAAGTGGGGCGTCTAGTGTTCGGCGCCTATGACGACAAGGCGGGGATGGCGGGGAGTATCGGAGACCTGGTGCGGCATCCCCGGCTCAACCATCAGGTAGACGTGCAGGGCGGCGTGCTCGAGGAGCCGTGCGCCGCCCTGCTCGTCGAGTTCTTCAGGGCGAAGCGGTGACGGGGCGTCTACTGTTTCCGCTTGGCGACATATTCTTCGAGCTTCGTGATCAACTTGTCGATCTCGATTCTCGCGCGCTTGAGAGAGGGCAGCAGTCTCGACTGCATCTCGCTCTCCAGCTCCTTGCCTTCCTTCTTCCAGATGGTGCCGATCTCCGCCCCGATGTCCTTCATCACGTCGCGGAACCGGTCTCCCAAGTCTCGCCAGGTGGGAATGGTTTCAACCTCGGTCTCGACCGGGGGTTTGGCGGGCACGTTTTCCATGGGGCCACCTCCTTTGCTGAACCATCGTATACCGTGAGTGAAGGCGGGTTGATCCACGCCTGAAGACGCCTGACGCCACCTCACACGATTCGGTTTCGTGCACGGTGGCGTCGCAACGGCCCGGTGACCGGACGGACAGGGTGGGATTCGAACCCACGGTACCCTTGCGGGCACACCGGTTTTCGAGACCGGCTCCTTCAACCACTCGGACACCTGTCCTGGTACGGCAAGGGAGCAGTCGGGCGGTTTTTGGGCGCACAGACGCACAGCGGGTTCTCGGGTTGTGTGAACAGACTACCTGCTCCCTGCACACTGTCGCCCACCTGTGCGTCTACTGCGTCTGGTCCCCGTTCCCTACCAACTAGTACCACACGGACAGGGTGGGATTCGAACCCACGAAACGGTTACCCGTTTACACGCTCTCCAGGCGTGTGCCTTCAGCCGCTCGGCCACCTGTCCAGGCGACGGAAAGTAGCGGACCGCTGCACCCCGTTCAACGGGCAGGCGCACCCCGCGCCCTCACGCATTCCGCTCGAGCTTCGCGAAGAAAGGCTCGATCGCCGCCCACTGGGCGCCCAGGTCCTCGTATCCCAGCTCCATCAACTGCGACGTGAAGGTCGGCTCGAACAGGAGGTAGCTCAGAAAATCGGCCGCACCCTCGCGCTTGCCCCCCATCGCTTCGACGACCCGTCTGACCGGTTCCGGTAGGGCCCGGGTGTGCCCGCGCGCCAGACTGGCGAGATCGTGCCGCGGTCGCAGCATCAGCAAGTCGACCGGCTTGAGCCAGTCGGGTGGCGGTATCTCGAGGGGGAGCGGGGCGAGCAGACGGTTGACGCGCGCCAGCCGGTCGGCGTCGGCTTCTAGCTGATCCTGGAAAATGGTGTCGAGCAAGAGGCCCGCGACCTCCGCCGCGCTCGGGTACTGTGGCTGCACGGTGGTCGCGAGTGGAGCTCTGTGGCGGTTTTTCATGCCGATGACGAATACCGCTCGAGCGCCGAGGTGGATGGCGGGTGCGAGCGGCGCACCCTGTCCGACGCTGCCGTCGCAGTAGAACTCGCCCGCGAGGGGAACCGCCGGAAACAGAATCGGGATCGCGGCCGACGCCATGACGTGCTCGAGCGTGAGCGGGCCCGGTGAGCTCCTGCGCTGCGCCCGCTCCCAGCGGGGCGTATCGGCGCGGCCGTGCACGAAGGTGACCGACCAACCGGTGGTGATCGACCGGGCACTGAGCGCCACGGCGCGCAGCCGTCCGGCGTCGATGTTCGCCTGGATGCCACGGACGTCGATGATTGCGGACAGGAATTCCCGCAGTGGTTGGGTATCCAACAGCCCCCGTACTTGCGTTGGGCCGGTCCGGCGTCCGAGCAGGGTCGACAGCGCCCACCCGGCGGTGAGGCGCAGCAGGCTCCCGTATCGTGCGCGGAACACGCGCTCAGAGGAAAGGGCGTGCCACCGTGCTTGAAGTCCTTCGACCGCGGCCGCGAGCGGACCGGGGTGCGCCGCCAGATAAACGGTGTTGATTGCGCCGGCGGACACGCCGGTGAGGATTGGGAACACGAGGTCCGGCAGCCGCTCGGCGAGCGCCGTGAGGACGCCCACCTGGTAGGCCGCGCGAGCGCCGCCGCCAGACAGCACCAGCGCGAGTTTGGAGGAATACCGTAGCGGCACGGGCAAGCGTTCCCCGGCGCCGGTCTGCGGGGCGCGGTGTTGTGCCGACACTCGGCGAATCGACTCGGACATGATTCTCCCGGTTACGTCGCTCCGCTCCGGCGGCCGAGTGAGCGCACGACCTCACGGACA
>JBOHST010000239.1:0-6178 GCA_050733375.1 Gemmatimonadales bacterium | reverse complement strand
CGCTCGGCCGACAGTTGCGCGAGGCCCTGCGCATTGGCCTGGGCCGCCTCGCGGGTCGCGCCGTGGATGCGGAACTCGAACCGGGCGCTGAAGCGCAGCGCACGCAGGATCCGAAGGTAGTCCTCCTGGAACCGCCAGTTGGGGTCGCCCACGGCGCGGATCAACTTCTTGTCCAAGTCCGCGGCGCCGTGGAACGGATCGCGCCACTCGTGGCGCAAGGGATGGTAGGCGATCGCGTTGATCGTGAAATCGCGCCGCGCCAGATCGTCGGTCAGGGAGACGCCGAATTCTACCTGCGCGTGCCGGCCGTCGGTCTGCACGTCCTTGCGGAACGTGGTGACTTCGTGCGACCGATTCTCGCCGTCGAGCACCGCCACGGTGCCGTGCTCCACCCCGACCGGCACGGTGCGACGAAACAGCCGCTGCACGACCTCCGGGCGGGCGGCCGTGGTGAGATCGAAGTCGTGGTTCGCGAGACCGAGCAGGTTGTCACGGATCGCGCCGCCGACGCACCATGTTTCGTGCCCTGCCTCCTCGAGGCGCCGGGCAATCTTGAGGACCTCGGCGGGGATTGGCAGTCGGGTGGGGAAGCTCATCCGCACAACACCGACCCGCCGTTGACGTTGAGAATCTCCCCCGTGATGTGACGGGCCAAATCGGAGCACAGAAACACGATTGGTCCGGCGACGTCCTCCGGGCTCGCCACCCGACCGAGGGGAATGCCGGCCTCGATCTCCCGCCGCCCCATCCCCGCGTCCCGCTCGTAGGGCCGCCGTGACATGTCCGTTTCCACCCAGCCGGGAGCCACACAGTTCACGTTCACCCGCGGCGCCAGCTCCACCGCGAGCGATTTCGTGAGGGCAATGACGGCTCCCTTGGTGGCGGCATAGTCGGCATGGAAGGCTTCGCCACGCTGGCCCGCGGTGGACGCCACCAGAACGATGCGGCCGCCGTTAGAGATGTGCGGGATCGCGGCACGGCACACGAAGAACACGCTGTCGAGGTTGGCCCGGCGCGTGGCTTCCCACTGCGCCTCGTCCATTTCGGCCAACGGCACGTCGTCCGGCGGCCAGATCCCGTGGTTCACGATCAGCAGGTCGAGTCCCTCGAGCGTGCGCACCACATCAGCGACGACTCGCTGTGCGACCGCGAGGTCACCGAGATCCCCTCCGACGACCGTGGCTCGCCCACCGCCGACCGCCCCCACCGTCTGTTCAGCCTCCGTCCGTCGCGTCCGGTAACCGACCGCCACGGTAGCACCGGCCCGCGCCAGGAGCAGCACGGTCGCACGCCCGATGCCGCGCCCGCCGCCCGTCACGAATGCCCGCCGGCCGGTGCAGTCGATCACTCCGCGAGCCGTTCCTCGATCCGCTCGCAAATCAGGTGTTCGACCGCCAGGTGCAGCTCCTGGATACGGGCGGTATCGTCCGACGGCACCAGGAGCGCGATATCGGCCAGATCCTTGAGATCGCCGCCAGACTTGCCGAGAAACGCGATCACCTCGACGCCGCGAGCCCGCGCCGTCTGGGCGGCGCGTATGACGTTCGGGCTCTCGCCGCTCGTCGAGTGCAGGATCACGATGTCGCCTGGTCGCGCGAGCGCTTCCACCTGCCGGGCGAACACTTCGTCGAACCCCAGGTCGTTGGCGGCTGCGGTGAGCAGGGAGCTGTCGGTGGTGATCGCCATGGCACGCAGCGCGGGTCGCTGGGATTGGTAGCGCACGACGTATTCGGTGGCGATGTGCTGGGCGTCGGCCGCGCTGCCGCCGTTACCGGCGAAGAACAACGTCCCCCCACGCCGCAGCGCCGCCTCATAGCGATCCGCGATGCGCGCGATTGTTTCTCCATGCTCCGACGCGACGCGCTGGGCCAAGGTGGCGAGGTCTGCCAGTCCCTCCCGGAACCGGTCCGGCATCACGCCCGCCCTTGCGCCGCGCGCACGAACGCAGCGAGCGAATGCGCCCCGCCCTGCTCGAGTACCGTCCCGATGACAATGAAGTCCGCGCCAGCCGCGCGCGCCGCCGCCGCCTCGTCCGGCGATCGAATGCCGCCGCCCACGAACAGGGGGGCGGCCGGATCTCCAAGCCCGGCCCGACACGCGGCGATCACGGCCGGCGGCACGGGCCGGTCGGCTCCGCTGCCGGCATCGAGGAAGACCGCCTGCATGCCGATCAACCGTGCCGCGCGGGCATGCGCGGCCGCGAGCTCCGGCTTGTCCGCGGGCAAGGGCCGCGTCTGACTGACGGCTTCGACACTGGTCACTCGCCCACCGTCGATCAGGATGTACCCGGTGGACAGGGTGGGCACGGGATGGCGTTGCAGGAATGGCACGGCACGCACGTGCTCTTCGATCAGGTACTGGGGGTTCCGACCCGACACGAGCGAGAGGAAGAGGATGAGATCCACCTGGTCGGTCAGCTGCATCGCCGAACCGGGGAACAGGACGACTGGCAGGCCCGGCGCCGCATCGCGTACCGCCGCGGCGACGCGATGCGTGTCCCGGGCACCGTCGAAAGAGCCGCCGATCAGGACGCCGGCCACGCCGGCGTCGCGGGCCTCACGGGCCAGCTGCCCGGCTTGTGTCGGGTCGCTGCGCCCCGGGTCCACGAGCACCAGGAGCCCCGGCCGGCGGCCCAGAAGGTCGGTCACACGCCCCCCCCGGCGATGCGCTGCGCCAGCGCGACGAGCCCGTGCGTGTCGACCTCCGCCTGCGCTTCGAACGCGTAGGTCACCAGCGCGTCGGCGACGAGCAGATCGAACGCGAGCTCTCGCGCGCCATCGGGTCGGTCCAGCACCTGCTGCAGCAGCGCGCACCCCTGCGCCGCAAGGTGCTCCGGCAGCACGGCGGGCGCGTCATCGACCTGCCGCGCGAGGTGCGCGCGCAACGTCGCCGGCGGCATCGGTCGGCGCGACTCGAACCACGTCAGGACCTCGGCGCGCGTCACGACTTGAGGAACCTCCGGACGATGGCGGAACTCTCCGCGCGGGTGCGATCGAGCAACGCCACCTCGCCTACTCCCGCGGATGCGAAGTGGGGACGGCCGCCGCCCTTTCCACCACTGTGTGCCGCAAGTTCTTTGACGATCTCACCTGCTTTCACGCCTTGAGCTACAAGATCGTCCGTGACCGCGACGTGGATGCCAGGTCGGCTTCCGACCGTAAAGAGTATCGTAATCGCCTTGGTCCGACCTTCTCGCCTCGAATCCATGAGCAACCCGATCTGCTTCGGGTCATCGATGTCTGAATCCATTGTGGTAACGTCAACATCACCCATGCGGATCGTCTGACCATCTGGTGCCCCACTCGGCGACCGTTTGAGTAGCTGTTCGATCCTCCGCTCCAGCTGCCGATTGTGCTGCACCAGCCCCTCAATACGACTGGCCAAATGCTCTGGACGGGTTTTTAGCAGCATGGATGCTTCGTCGAGTCGGCGCTGGAGATCCCGGGCCAGTCGGTACGCCGCCGGGCCGGTGATGGCCTCGATGCGACGCACGCCGGCCTGCGATCCGGTTTCGTGGGTGAACCGGAACAGGGCGATCTCTCCTGTCTTTTCGACGTGCGTGCCGCCGCACAGCTCGAGTGATACGCCGGACACGTCGACGACGCGGACCAAGTCGCCGTATTTCTCCGTGAAGAACGCCATCGCGCCGGCCGCGATCGCGTCTTTGTACGCCATTTCCCGCGTGGCGACCGGGAGATTCTCCCAGATGTGCTCGTTAACCGCTGCTTCGATGCGCGTGAGCGTGTCGTCGTCAACCGGACCGTGGTGGGTGAAATCGAACCGCAGGCGCTCCGGAGCTACCACGGAACCGGCCTGCCGCACGTGCGTTCCCAGGATGTTGCGCAGCGCCGCATGCACCAGATGGGTCGCCGTGTGATTGCGGGCGATGTTGTGGCGGCGCGATGCGTTGACGCGCGCCTCCGCCGGGGTGGGCTCAAACGGCTGCGGGAAATGACCCACCACGGCGTTCCGCCCGTCGATCTTTTCCACGTCCTCGACCGTCAACTCCCAATCCTCGCCCAGGACAACGCCCGTGTCGCTGACCTGACCGCCCGACTCGGCGTAGAACGGATTCGCTTCGAGCACCAGCTCGAGCGTGTCGCCCGTCTGGCGGAAGGCAAGGACGTCGGTGTCGGCGCGCGTCCGCTCGTACCCGATCCACTGTTGCCGACCCCGCGGCTTCACAGTCACCCATTCGCCGGCCTGCCCCCGGGACGTCAGCGCCGGTCCCGCGCGGCGTGCGCGGCGCGAGCGGTCACGCTGCGTGCCGAGCGCGCGCTCGAACCCTTCGGCGTCGACGCGCTGACCCCGCTCACCGGCGATGAGCTGCGTGAGATCGAGCGGGAAGCCGTAGGTATCGTACAGCTTGAAGGTTTCCTCCCCCGAAATCATCGGGACGCTCGTGAGTTGATCGAGGCGTCGCAAGCCGCCCTCGATGGTCTCGAGGAACCGCTCTTCTTCGGCTCGAGTCACCTTGCTGATGTGGGCCCGCTTCTCCTCGAGCGCCGGGTACACGTCGCGCATCACCTCGACCACCCGCTCCGTGAGCTGCACCAGCGTTGGCTCGCGCCGCCCGAGCAGCCAGGCGTGGCGCACGGCGCGGCGCAAGATTCGGCGCAGCACATAGCCGCGGCCGTCGCTCGCCGGATAGACGCCGTCCGCCAGCAGGAAGGCCACCGCTCGCGCATGGTCTGCCAGCACCCGGTACGGCGCGCCAGCGGGCCCACGGTTGTAGGGCATCCCCACCACTTCTACGACACGGTCGAGGATCGGGGCAAACAGGTCTGTATCGAAGTTGGACGGGACGTCCTGGAGCACCGCGGAGATCCGTTCGAGCCCAGCCCCCGTGTCCACGGACGGCGCCGGCAACAGCGGTCGCGAGCCGTCCGCCTGGAGATCGTACTGCATGAACACGAGGTTCCAGATCTCCGTGACCTGGTCCTGGTCCTGCAGCGCGACGAACTGTCCGAGCGACGGCGCGTCCTTCCCGCGGTCGCTCTTGCCGCGCAAGTCGACGAAGATTTCCGAGCACGGGCCCGCCGGTCCCGTGTCGCCCATCTGCCAAAAGTTGTCCTGGTCGCTCAGGCCGTAGATACGCTCGTCGTCGATCCCCGCGATGCGACGCCATTGCGCGCGCGCGTCGTCGTCCGCGTGGTGCACGCTGATGTAGATTCGATCAGGATGGATGCCCAGCCACTCGGCACTCGTCACCCATTCCCAGGCGAACGCGATCGCGTCCGGCTTGAAATAGTCGCCGAAGGAGAAGTTGCCGAGCATTTCAAAGAACGTGTGGTGCCGGGCGGTGTGCCCCACCTGTTCCAGGTCGTTATGCTTTCCGCCCGCCCGCACGCACCGTTGGCAGGTGACGGCGCGGTTGTACTCCCGCCGCTCCAGGCCCTGGAACACGCGTTTGAACTGAACCATGCCGGCGTTGGTGAACAACAGGGTGGGGTCGTCGGCGGGCACGAGGCTGGAGCTCGGGACTTCCCGGTGACCCCGGGCCGTGAAATACTCCATGAACCTGCGGCGAATGTCGGCAGACTTCATCGCGCGGAATATACTCCGAGCGGGCGGGCAAGTCCAAGGAAAGGCGCGAGTTATGGCTCCGCTACGGGCCCGACATGGCGCCAACGACCTGCTCCACCATCGCCCGAACTCCGGCACCCTGATAGCCACGGCGCGCCAGGTAGGCGAGCAGCCGCCGCCGCGCTACCTCTCCAGGCAGACCGGCGAGCTGCAGGGCCCGGCGCGCCGCTACGCGGCGCATTTCGACGTCCGGGTCCACCGCTTCTGCGATCAGGGCTGCGCGCACCGCTTCCTCCGCGACGCTCCGCTCGACCCCCAGCTGCAGCAGGTCGCTTACGATTCGCGCCGGGGCGCGCCCGCGCGCGGCGCGGGCCGCAGCGAAATGTTCGGCGAAGCGTCGATCGTCGAGGAGCTCTTGCCCGGCCAATCGCTCGAGCGCCACTTCGACCGCGGACGGCGGATGCTGCTTCTGGATCAACCGACGTCGCAAATCGCTGCGAGCGTGCGGCCGGCGCGCCTGGGCACGCACGGCGGAGCGGTACGCGGCCTCGATGTCGGCAAGCGCCTGCAATCGGCCGAGCGTCTCCGCCGTCAGCGCGGCCCCAACGATCAGGCCGAGTGGTGCCAGCAGCGCTTCGGGCAGTGACGCAAA
>JBOHST010000238.1:0-4725 GCA_050733375.1 Gemmatimonadales bacterium | reverse complement strand
CTGGAATTGATGGCGGAGCCGGAGGGTGGCGGAGCGCGAGTGGGGGTGCGGTTCAACTTCTAGTCGTCAGTGGTCAGTCGTCGGTGATCAGCGTTTGCAGGCGCAGTGGGCGATTGATGACTCCGTCGCACCAGGACCCTGGCCTTGTTGCCGATCGAGAGTACGCGGTAGAGGGCGTATTTCATTGCGTTGACTGCGTAGGTCTCCCACACCACGAGCTCAAGCCCCGCCCGCACGCAGGCAAATGAAAACGAAGCGCGGCAGAACTCCTGCACGTGCCCCGGCTTGTACGTCGGCGTGTAGCGGTGCCTGTGGATCCCGGTCCGGTCGAGAAACCGCCGCAGCCGAGCGTCAAGCGCGTCGATGTTGGGAAACTCCAGGACGCCCACCCCCCCGGCGGTGAGCAGCCCACGGATCTTCACGAGCGCGCTGATCGGGTCGGGCAGATGCTCGAGGACGTGCGTCAGGACCACGACCTCCCAGGCAGCCAAGGTGCCGCGATAGGCCTCGATGTCGGACGCCGTGACGGGGAAGCCGTGAGTTCGCTGCACCATCGCCGCGTGCTCGGGAAACAGCTCCACGCCTTCGACCTGCCAACCATCACGCCGTGCCAGCCACAGCAGGGTACCGTCGCCGCAGCCCAGGTCGAGCATCCGGCCCGGGGGCTGTGCGTAGCGTCGGATAAACGCGTAGGTCTGGCGGTGGCCGCGGTTCTGGCGCGTGTCCGCCTCCGGGTCCACCGTGTGCAGGATGTACTTTTCCTGGTTCACTCCGGTACGCGTGTCGTAGAGCACGAGGCGGCAGCGGGGACAGCGATGGAAGCGATACTGCCGCCGGTCGCCTTGTGTATAAAAGAGCGGAAGGTCACGGGTCCCGCACAGCTTACAGTCCATCAACACTCCTGACTTTGCGTCGATCAAACTTTACCTACCGCCCTCCTCCAAGGCGACGAGGTGGGGCTGACGGCTGATGGCTGATGACTATCCTACACGAAACAGCTCAAACCCCCGTTCGTACCGCAACAGCACATTCGCGCGATAGGCGGCGTGGGTTGGCGCCGCGAGCGCGGGATCCTGGTCGATGATCTGCTTCGCTGCCCGACGCGCGGCCTCGAGCAGCGGCAAGTCGGTGGCGAAACTGGCGTAGCGCAGGGCCAGGCCGCCCGACTGGCGGGCGCCGGTGAGCTCGCCCATGCCACGCTGCTGGAGATCGAGCTCCGCGATCTTGAACCCGTCGGTCGTCTCGGCGAATGCTTGCAGACGCGACGCCGCCTCAGCGACGTCCGACAAGAGGATGCAGTGGCTCGCCGCGCTGCCGCGTCCCACCCGGCCTCGCAGCTGGTGCAGCTGCGCGAGCCCGAAGCGCTCGGCGTGCTCGATCAGCATCACCGTGGCGTTCGCGACGTCGATGCCGACCTCGATCACGCTCGTCGCCACGAGGATCTGCACCGCGTTGTCGCGAAACGCGCGCATGACCTCGTCGCGCTCCTCCGACCGGATCCGCCCGTGCACCAAGCCCACGCGGAGCCCCTTGAACACCTTGGCGAGCCGCTGCGCCATCGTGGTCGCGGCCTTGAGGTCGGCCTTCTCGGATTCTTCGATCACCGGGTACAGCACGTACGCCTGGCGGCCCGCCGCGCATTCGCCGCGGATGAATTCGTAGATCTTGGCGCGCGCGGTATCGGTGCGCAACGCCGTCTTGACCATCCCCCGCCCCGGTGGACGCTCCACGAGCGTCGTCACATCGAGATCGCCGTACAACGTCAGGGCCAGAGAACGTGGAATCGGCGTCGCGGTGAGCAACAGGACGTCGGGCGCATCGCCTTTGCCCGCCAGCGCCGCGCGCTGTTCCACCCCGAAGCGGTGCTGCTCGTCGATTACGGCGAGCCCCAGACGGTGAAAGTGGACCGACTCCTGGATCAGCGCGTGCGTCCCCACCACGACGCGCGCGGCTCCCGACGCGATCCGCGTTCGTGCTGCGTCCTTCTCGGCAGTCGCCCCTCGGCCCACCAACAGCTCGGGACGGATGCCAAGGGGCGCGAGCAGCGCGGTGAGGGTCGCGGCGTGCTGCTCGGCGAGCAGCTCGGTGGGCGCCATCATCGCCGCTTGGTAGTCGTTCTCCACCGCGAGCAGCGTGGCGAACAAGGCCACGACGGTCTTTCCGGTGCCGACATCCCCCATCAGCAACCGGTGCATCCGCTCCGGTGACGCCATGTCCGCCGTGATTTCGCGGATCGCCTGGCGCTGGTCGCCCGTGAGTGCGAACGGTAGGTGGTCTTTCAGCCGGGTCGTGAGATCGCGCTGGGGCGCGAAGCGGATCCCGCCGCGCGCCCGCTTGGCGAGAAAGCGCGCCCGCGCCTGCACCAGCTGCTGGTCGAAGAACTCGTCGAAGGCGAGCCGGCGTCGCCCCGCCTCGGCATCCTCCAGCGAACCGGGCCGGTGCACCGCGGCGAGCGCCGTGCGCAGCGACGTCACACCGGCGGCCGACTGCAACGCCTCCGGATGCGGATCGACGACCAACGGCAACAATGCGTCGAGGTGCTGCTGAACCAGCGCCCGAATCTGCTTGTGCGATAACCCTTCAGTGGCGGGATACACCGGGAGGATGAAGCCGCGCTCCGGTCCCGCTTCGCCGTCGTCGGCGAGCACGAGAAACTCGCGCGGCACGAGCTGCCGCCCATGGTAGTAGCGCACCGGACCGGTCACCAGCAAGAGCTGCCCTTTGACAATCTGCCGCTCGAGGAACGGCTGCCCCGGCCAGGCGCACTCCAGGACACCGGAGTCATCCCGGAGCAGCGCGCGAAACACCCGCAAGCCCCGTCGGGTTGGCAGTATCCCGGTGGACAATACCCGCCCCACGCCTGTGAGCTCTTCCCCGACGCGCGCGTGCGCGAACGGTGTGAGTGTCGTGGCATCGAGATAGCGGTGGGGCGCGTGGTACAGCAGATCGCCCATCGTACGGACGCCGATCCGCCCCAACGCTTCGGCGCGCTTGGGCCCAACGCCTTTCAGGAACTTGACCGAGGCGCCGAGCTCGAGCGGCATCAGCCGCTCACCAACCGCCGCGCGTAGGCGGCGGGGTCGAACGCCTCCAGGTCGTCGAGACCTTCCCCCGTCCCCACGAACCGGATCGGGACCGGTACCGCGCGCCGCACGGCCACCACAGCGCCGCCGCGGGCCGTCCCGTCGAGCTTGGTCACGACCAGGCGGGTGAGCGGCACCGCTGCGGCGAAGTCCCGCGCCTGGTGCACCGCGTTCTGCCCCACGGTCCCGTCGAGCACGAGCAGCGACTCATGGGGCGCTCCCGGGCGTCGTTTCGCCACAACGCGCGCCACCTTCTTCAGCTCCTCGACCAGCTGGGGCTCGGTGTGGAGCCGACCGGCGGTGTCCACGATGACCGTGTCGCAGTCGCGCGAGGCGGCCGCGTCGATCGCATCGAACGCTACCGCCGCGGGATCACCGCGCCCGTCCCCAGGCGCCCCTACGCACGGCACGCCGAGTCGCTCGGCCCAGATCCGGAGCTGCGTCGCGGCGCCGGCCCGGAACGTGTCGGCGGCGGCGAGCAACACGCGCCGGCCGTCCCGGCCCAGCCGGTGCGCCAGCTTCGCGACGATCGTGGTCTTGCCGACGCCGTTCACGCCGTACACCAGGATCACCGTCGGTGGCGTGGCGGCACACGCCAGCAGCCCGGCGTCGGCCGGGCCCGCCAACAGTTCGGCCGTCGCGCGCTCGAGATAATCCTGACGTTCGGCCCGCGGCGCCTGGCGCAACCCCTCGATCAACCGCTGGGTTGCCTCGACCCCGAAATCCGCCTCCAGGAGGATCCGTTCCGCCTCCTCCAGTGCCGCCTGGTCGCTCGTTCCCCCTCCCTCTCCGAACGCACGGGCAAGCCGCTGCCATAATGCCATCAGGGCAGCCCCTGGCGGCGGCGCCACGCCCACTCACCCGCGAACGCCGCGATGGCCAGCGCGAACAACCACCACCGGTCACGCGCCGCGACGGCGACGCGGCCGGCATCCGTTTCTCCCGCCTGAGAGGCAACCGTCACGGCTCCAGGGCGCCACTCGTCGGAGTATTCCTCCACGATCACGAGACCTCGCTCCGTGCCATCGGGCAACCGCCACCGATAGGCGCCGGGCGGCAGGCGGAGCATCGCTTGACCCTGGGCATCGAAGCGCAGGGTGTCGCCGCGAACGCCATTGGGCGATTCGAGCACGACAGGAAGCGAACGAGGAACGTCGCGACCGGTCCAGCGCCACAGGAGTGGTGTGCCGTTCGCCGCTTCGGTCGTCAGCGGCTCTACCCGCCCAGCACCCGGGGCGCTCGTCCCGAGCAGCCAGTCGGTGATGGCGGCGACAAAGGCGCGGTAGGCTTCCCCCGGCGCGCCGCCGCGGAATCCCCAGCGCCACAGACCGGCTCCCGCGACGGAAACCTGTCGAACACCGGCGGAATCGTGCAGCACGGCAAGCGGTCGCGAGGCGCCACGGCGTGCTAGCCGCGCGCTGAGCAGCACTATCGCGCCCGAGTCGGTGCGCAGGTCGGTGAGCCCCGAGGCGGGAGGAAGCGAGTCCCATGCGATGCCGGCGAGGGCGCCCGCGAGCGGCGAGGCGGGCGGCGGATCAACGTACCAGTCCGCCGCGCGCTCCGTGGCGAGCGGCCACACGATGAGGCCCGCGCGTCGTCGGTAGGCCGCGAGACGCCGCGGCTCCCCGAACAGCGCCAGCAG
>JBOHST010000237.1:0-4035 GCA_050733375.1 Gemmatimonadales bacterium | reverse complement strand
GTGGTGCAGCACGACGTGGGCCGCCCCCGTCCACTCGCGCAACCGCTCGGCGACCCGGTCCCAGAACGCCTGGACTGTGGCCGCCTCGCGGGCGTCGCGCAGGAGTCGAAGGGTGAAGTCCCGCATGTGGATCAAAACCTACGTATGGAAAGGACGTAAGGAAGAGTCGTAAAGTCGAGAGATGTATGGAAGAAACGTAGCGGCCGAGACTCTGTCTCTACGTTTATTCCGTACGTTTTCAACTTTACGTTTCATCCATACGCATTCGCAGTTAAGGGTTTGTCGGCCGAATATCCATCTCACTCACCATAGCTCGATCCGACAAGGTGAGCGCGCCGACCACCGCCTGCGCGACGTCGTCGGCTGTGAGAATTCGGTCGCGGTTGGGATGCATGCGATCCTGCTTGTCCATGAACGGCGTCGACACCGATCCGGGACACACGGCGATGACCCGCAGCCCGCGCTTGCGCACCTCGAGCATCAGGGCCTTGGAGAACCCCAGCACCGCATGTTTGGATGCGCAGTAGGCGGTCCCGCCCTCGAAGCCGTTCCGGCCCGCCAGCGAGGCGATGTTGACGATGCTGCCGGCGCCGGCCCGCACGAGCCCGGGGAGAAACGCGCGAGTCACGAGGTAGAGGGATCGAAGGTTCACGGCGATCGTCTCATCCCAGTCCTCGAGGGTGAGGTCTTCGAGCTGGGCGAACCGGCCGATTCCGGCGTTGTTCACGAGCACCGCGGCGTCGCCGCGTGCCCGACTCACGAAGTCGGCGAAGGCTCGGACCGCCGCCGGATCGGCGACGTCGCAGACGCGGCCGATGGCGTCGAATCCGGCCTCGCGCAGGGCCGCGACCGCGGCGTCCACGTTGGGGGCGGTGCGGGCGCAGATCGCGACCTTCGCCCCGGCGCTCCCAAGCGCGACGGCAATGGCGCGCCCGATGCCTTCGGTCGCTCCAGTGATCACCGCCAGTCGGTTCGTGAGATCCATGTCGTCAGGACTCCGGCGCCTTGGCCGCCAGGCGCGCGTTGAAACGGGCCAGGTCGATGGGCACCCGGACGTGGGTGCCCTCGCCGATTGGCTCGGCCCCGTCGTGCGCCGAGACGGCGAAGGTCACCGTCTTGCCGTCCACGGCGATCACGGTCGCCGTGGCGGTCACCCGGAGGCCAACGGGCGTGGCGGCGAGGTGCTTCACGCGCACCGCCGCCCCCACCGAGGCCCACCCGGCCGGCAGCTCCGGCTGGATCGCCTCGGCCGCGGCGAGCTCCATGAGGTACACCATCATCGGCGTCCCATACGCTTCCGGCATCCCCGGGTGATAATGCGCGACCGTGAGGTCGCGGGTGACCACGACGGATGAGGTCGCGGTGACGCCCAACGGAATGGCCATGCCACGGGGAGTGGTCATTTCCCGCACCACTGCTTCCAGGCATCCTGCGCGGCGCCGATCGTCACGTCGTTCTGGTGCCGCACCAGCGGCAGCCGAAGCAACAGCGGCTCGGCCATGAGCTGCTCGAGCCAACGCGTGTCGGTGAGCTGCGCCGCCTGCAGGCCGAGCTCGGCGAACCGCTTCGCGCCTCGGTCGATCAACCCCCGCACGCCGAACTTACGCGCGAACCGTTCGAGCTCGCGCGGGCTGGGAGGACGCTCGTCGAGGTCCACAAAGTGTGTCCGGATGCGCCGCTCCGAAAAGAAGCGCAGTGCGGCGCGCGTGTCGGCGCTCTTCCGAACGCCGAACACCTGCACCTCAATCGGCGCCGTTTCAGCCCCCCGCGCTTCAACTGCCGACAGAAAACCGCACCGCGCCGAGGTCAACCAGCCCCGCGATCGTCGCCTCGAGCTCGGCAGGTCGCAACCCCGCCTCGCGCGCCAGGTCGTCGAGCGACTTACGACCATCGGCGAGCTCGAACAGCGTGGCGATGGCCGTGGAGGTACGAGCGACCGACACTCGCCCGTGACTCGAGCGCGCGATCAGCAGCCGGGTCGGCTCGCACGGCGGCTGTGGCACCTCGGTCCACTGTTGCAGCAGTCGCGGCAACACGACCGGCAGGTCGTAGGTGAAATCCAACAGCATCGTCCCTTCGACCCGCATGGGGGCGGACCCCGGGTTGTTTCGCTTGGGCTCGTCCGGGCGCCCGTCGCTCCACACCCGCGCTCCGGATTCGACGACCATCATCGCCTGCTCGTAGGTGAGCAGCTCCTCCAGGTACGGAATCTCGGTAGTCGCTCCGCCGCGGACGTGGTCGACGGCAAGGCGTGCCACGGCGACGGCCGACGCGCGGCTACCGAGCACCAGCGTGGGCAGGAGTGCGGCGAACCCCGGGTTCGTGAGGATTGTCTCCGGCGCCCGTCCGGTGGTTCGGGACAGTGCGCGCGAGTACTTGAAGAAATGCACCAGACGCTCGTGGTAGAAGTGCCGCGCGAGGAACCGCGCGAACCGGTCCACCCGATCCTGGTTGGCGAGCTCCTGGAGCCGCCACTCCGATGAGGCACGGAAGGGCGCGTCCGCCAGCGCGCGGATGATCGTGTCTTGGACGGCACGGTCGCTCACGGGGGTCGGCATCAGTTGCCCAGGGCCTTGCGGATGCGCTCGACGCTCGAGAGCAGCACGTCAGCGCTCAGCGAGGGTGAAAAAGCGTCGAACGTGACGGCCCTGGCTTGCGGGCAGCGCGCCACGGCGTGCGCCATGAATTCCAGCATCGCCTCCGCCGGCGCGGCGGGCGCGATCCAGGGTCCCTGGAGATCCCGGTCCTGCTCCACGCCGGCCACGTGCAGCTCCACCACGCGCTCCAACGGGAATTCGTCGAGAAACGCTCTGGGGTCGGCCCCGTGGTAGTGCGCCTCGAGCCAGACGTGCGGCAGGTCGAGCAGGAAGCCCACGTCGGTGCGCTCGAAGAAGCGCCGCAGCCACTTCGCTTCGGGGATGCGGCTCGCCGTCACGTCGAAGAACCCGGGGATGTTCTCCATTACGAGCGGCTGGTCGAGCCTGGCCTTCAGGGCGTTGGCATTCGTCACGAAACGCTCGAGGAATTCCTCGGTATAGAGCGGCGGGAAGACGTAGTTGAGGTTGTAGGTCCCATCTTCGGTGTGCAGGCACTGGAAGTGCTCGGCGACCCAGGGCGTCCGGTATAGCTCAGCGAGCGATCGCGCGCGCTCGATGGCACGCTCGTCCAAGGGCTCCGAAAGTTG
This sequence comes from Gemmatimonadales bacterium, assembly GCA_050733375.1. Classification (GTDB taxonomy): domain Bacteria; phylum Gemmatimonadota; class Gemmatimonadetes; order Gemmatimonadales; family GWC2-71-9; genus DASTHG01. The sequence continues at coordinate 851 of JBOHST010000237.1, read as the reverse complement.
CCCGAGGTAGTCGTGCAACAGCAAGGTGTAGCGGGCCTTGATTTGCGGCCACCAGGGATCGTCGGCCCGCGGCGGGTCGGCCATCGCGAGATGATCGATGCCCGAGGCCTGGGCGAGCTCGGCGCCCAGGTGGGGATTGTAGAACGCGCCAACCATGAGAGACGCCATAGGCCGTCAGTCCTCAGTCGTCAGCCGTCAGCTTGAGCGAGATCGGTGTCCAGCATCTGGTCCGCGAGCGTTTTCACCTGGGCGGCGACCATGGGCTGCTCACCACGGTCGGTCCACGCCGCGGCGATCGCTTCGGCGGTTTGGGCGCCGTCCAGGTGCTCCACGATGAACCGCTCACGCGGTCCCCAAGCGGCCGCCTGTTTCGCCGTCTGCGCCGTCACCCGGGGGAGGCGGAACACCTCGCGGACGATCTCGTCCACCCGGGCGACGGTACCTGCAGACAGCGGCCCCGCCAGGGCGGCCAGGTTCTCCTCAACCTGCCGCCGGTTTCGGGCGCCCGCCAGCACGACCGTCACCCCATCCCGCGCCAGCACCCAACGGAGCGCCAGTACGGGCAGCGACACGCCGGCCTCTTGGGCCAACGGGCGGAGCCGTTCGATCACCGTGCGGCGCCGGGCGAATTCGCGCCCTTTGAACCAGTAGATCTTGGCCCGGTGGTCGCCAGGCGGGAACTCGGGTGTCGAGGCGAACTTCCCCGTCAACAGCCCCGCGGCGAGGGGGCGATACGCGAGGAACGCCAGATCGCGCTCGCGGCACAGCGGCAGCTCGCGCTCTTCGACATCCCGGTCGAACAGGTTGTAGGCGGCCTGGTAGGAAACGACCGGAGCGAGCTCGAGCGCCCG
>JBOHST010000236.1:0-7282 GCA_050733375.1 Gemmatimonadales bacterium | reverse complement strand
TCCCGACAAACGCGTCGAGCTGGTGCGAGGGGTCCTCGTGGTCCGAGAACCCGCCGGAGGACGGCACGGCAGAATCGCGGTGAACGTGACGCTGCAGCTCGGGAACTACGTCGCGCAGCACCAGCTGGGGACTGTCTACGCGGCGGAAACGGGGTTCACCCTGGAGCGGCGCCCAGACACGGTGCGTGCTCCCGATGGCGCCTTCGTCCGCCGCGAACGCCTGCCGAACCCGGAACCCACCGGCTTCCACGACCTGGCACCGGACCTTGTGGTAGAAGTTCTCTCACCCAGCGATCGACCCGACGAGATCCTCGCCAAGATCGCCGACTGGCTCTCGGCCGGCACCCGCTTGGTCTGGGTCATCGATCCCGACCGGCGCCTGGCCCGCGTGTACCGTCACGATGGCTCCGAGCGCATCGTCTCCGAAGCTGAGGCGCTGGATGGCGAGGACGTCGTAGCGGGATTCTCCTGCCGGCTCGACGCGATCCTCTAGCGAGTTCTGGCCAGTGAGTGAGGCCTCTCAAACACCCGAGAGTGTCAGGGGTGAGGCGAGTAGCGCGGACCGAAACCTTGTCGTGTGACTTCGCCACCAATGGCGTTTTTTCGATGACGTCGCCTGTTGCAGCACGCGCTATCGTGACGCGCGGTCGGCAGCGCGTGTGAGGGTCACGCGTCTTGGCCTTCGGGATTGCCAGGGTTCGCAGCCGGTAGTGGTGCTGGTGTGGCGAAACTGGTAAACGCGGAGACCCCACAAATCTCTGGGCTTCGGCCCTTGCCGGTTCGAGTCCGGCCACCAGCACCCGCCGCACCCATTGACCGCGATTCTCAGCCGAGCGTATACTCCTGGTACTTGTGGGGTCTCCGCGGCTCTGTTGCGCCGCATTCGAAGGCCGGGCTTGTCCCGGCCTTTGCATTTGGTACCGAGACCGCGTTCCCCCTCTCCCGAAGGGAGAGGGGTCAGGGGGTGAGGCCATCGATCGCCGCCAACTCCTCCCCCGAAAACGTCAGGCCCTTGAGCGCGTTGACGGCGTCGACCACGTGCGCCGGCCGGCTGGCTCCGATGACGGTCGAGGTCATACTGGGATGCCGCAGCGTCCAGGCGACGGCCATCTGCGCCAGACTCTGACCCCGAGCCCGCGCGATTTCATTGAGCCGCAGCACCCTTCCACGAACCGCGTCCGTCACCTGCTCGCGCTTCAAGAATCCGTGCGGCTTTGATGCACGAGAACCCTTCGGGATCCCCTTGAAGTAGCGATCGGTTAGCAAACCCTGGGCGAGGGGCGAGAACCCGATGCACCCGATGCCAAGCTCCTGAAGCGTCCCGAGCAGCCCGCGTTCCGGCTCGCGCACCAGCATGCTGTACTTGGGTTGGTGGATCAGTAACCGCGTGCCGAGTGAGGCGAGGATCGTCGCGGCGCGACGCGTCAGGTCCTGCGGGTACGCGGAGATGCCGGCGTACAACGCCTTGCCCGAGTGCACCGCATGGTGCAGCGCCCCCATCGTCTCCTCGAGAGGGGTGTCCGGGGCGGGCCGGTGATGATAGAAGATGTCGACGCATTCGAGCCCCATGCGGGCGAGGCTTTGATCCAGGCTCGCGAGCAGGTACTTTCGGGAGCCCCAGTCGCCGTACGGCCCCAGCCACATGTCCCAGCCGGCCTTGGTGGAGATAATCAACTCGTCGCGATGCCGGACGAGGTCGCGCCGCAGGATCTTGCCGAGATTCGTCTCCGCCGATCCCGGCGGCGGGCCGTAGTTGTTGGCGAGATCGAAATGCGTGATGCCGAGAACGAACGCGCGCAGCACGGTGGCCCGAGCCGTAGCGAACCGGTCAACGGCGCCGAAGTTGTGCCACAGGCCGAGCGACACCGCAGGGAGGAGCACACCGCTGTTCCCGCAACGGCGATAGGTCATCTCGGCGTAGCGGGCGGGATTGGGACGGTAGGGAGGCATGGGCGCCAATGTACCTGGAGACCATCAGAGCGCGATCACCCGAGTGGTCCCCCCCTCTCCCGATAGAGAGAGGGGGTCAGGGGGAGAGGCCCGTGGCGCGCGGCCGAGACCATGACGCTCTAGCTTGACCCGAATCTCTCCCTGAACCGGTCCACTACCGTCGTCAATCGCTCGTCCAGCAGTCGCAGACCAGGACCCGCGATCTCCTCCGGCACGCCACCATAGAACGCCGCGGCGATTCCCCCCGCGATACACGCCAACGTGTCCGCATCGCCTCCCAAGGAAATCGCATTGCGCACTGCGTCCTCGTAGCTCGTCGACTCAAGGAATGCGATCAGCGCCTGCGGCACCGTCTCCTGGCAGGTCTCGTTGAAGCGATACGTCGGCCGAATCTCATCGAGTGTCGAACTCAGGTCATAGCCGAACTGGCCTTCCAACAATCGACGAATCTCAGACTTGTCCCGGATGTGACGAGCGAAAAACATGGCGGCAGCCGTTGCCTGCGCGCCTCGAATCCCTTCCGGGTGGTTGTGCGTCACGGCCGCGCTGCGCTCGGACCGGCTCAACACCTCCTCGATCGTGTCGAAGGCAACCCCGATTGGACTCGCGCGCATCGCCGAGCCGTTCCCGTAACTGTGGTACGGCTCTCGCGATCCACTGGCTGCCCACTTGCGGTAACCCAGTCCGTAGCCGCAGTTGGGGTAATCGCGCGTGTAAGCGCGCAGCAGGGCCACCAGATCGCCGTCCGACAGAATCCAGTCGGCGACGGCGATGGTGAGCATCGTGTCATCGGTAGGCTTGGATTCAGGCACAAAAAGCGGGAAGTCCTTGGTCTTCGTCCCGACGAACTCGTGCACGGAACCGATGATGTCGCCGATGATCGCACCGAGCATGACTGCGAGTCTAATGATCCCAGGAAGGAATAGGGTGCAGGGCGTTAACCTGAGTACGGGTTCCCCCTCTCCCGATAGGGAGAGGGGGTCAGGGGGAGAGGTACCTCACCCGAAAGGAGAAGGGGCCAGGGGGCGAGGTACCACTCCCGGTAGGGAGAGGGGGCCAGGGGGAGGTACCCCTCTCGAAGGGAAAGGAGGTGGCGCGCTACATTCCTTCAGATTCAGCCTATGTCTACGACCTTCGGCCCAGCCCCGATCCTCTTCCTCTTCTTCCTGGTTGCGCGCGACGCCGCGGGTCAGGCGCCCGTCGAACGCCGCGACACGCAACACATCTCCGTCGTGCTCACCATCAGCGGCGGCATCAGCCTCGGCTCCTACGAGGCCGGGGTTAACTGGGGCCTGCTGGAGCTATTCAAGCTCACCGCCCGCGATTCGATCCGCCGTTCCTGGAACCTGCCACGCTATGAGCTGAAAGCCATGGCAGGGGCCTCGGCCGGCAACATCAACGGGTTCCTGGCTGGGATCGAATGGTGTCGCTCCCGGGAGCCCGTGCCTCCCGAGCAGAGTCTCTTCTGGAAGATCTGGGTGCGCACCGGATTCGATCAACTGTTCCCGCTCGAACGCTACAACCAGCCCGACTCGACCCAGGCGCTGTTCAGCCGGCGCTACTTCCAGCAGGTGTTGTTCGATACCGTGCGCGCCGCGATGCGGGACCTGCCCCCCACGACCGCCCTGGACGGTTGCACCATTCCCGTCGGCGTGACGATCACCAAACTCACGCCCGGCGAGATCCCGATATCGCACGACATCACCGCGGCGACACAGCGCTACGCGACGGCGGTGCAGGTGCGCCGGCAGGGAACCACGCTCGAGTTCCGGGCGCCTCCCGCCGAGCTGCTGGGCGGCGGCAGGCTCGGCGCGCTCTGGCTGCTGCCCGACTGCGACGGCGCGATCGAACCGAAGGACGTCTTCTCCTTGATCGAAGCGTCCTCCGCGTTTCCCGGCGCCTTCGCGCCGGTCTCGCTGCGCCACGAGGAGAGCGCCGGGGGCGGTTGCGGCCCCCCCTCCGGGCCCGGCCAGGCCACCCTGTTCTCCGACGGCGGACTGTTCGACAACAACCCCATCGACCTCGCGGCCGGGATCTACAACGACGTGATCTGGCAGCACCCGGATCGGCCCGACCCCAACGCCCTGCTAGTGTTCATCGACCCCGACGCGCTGCGCGGCCGGCTGGCACAGGTCGAGAAGCAGCGCGAGCGCGCGCCGCCGGCCACCGGGGGCATCTCCGCACTGGTGGATCTGTTCGCGGGAGCGGTGCCCGCCGCCCGGCAATACGAAATGCAGGCCTTCGGACGGCTGCTCGCCCGCGCGCCCCAGGTGTTCCGGCGTGACAACATCGATGTCACCAATCGTCGCTTCGTCGTTGTCGGGCAGCAGTTGGGCGCGTTCGCCGCGTTCCTGGGGCAGCCGTTTCGCGAATACGACTTCTTCGTGGGCGTCTATGATGCCCTGGCCTTTATGGCCGGCGAAGGCTGCCGCGGGTCCCAGCAGGTGGACTCCACCTGCGTCGCCAACCGGCTGCGCGCTCTCGTGGAAGCGCCGCAACTGAACGTCGGCGCGAGCCCGATGCCCCGCTTCCTGCTGCGCGCGCACTACGACCGTGAGTATCCCGGCAGCGCCCCCGCGGCACGCTTTCAGGCCGAGGCCACCACGCCGCCGCGCGAGCTGTTCCTGCACGCGCTGCTGCAGGCGCACCTCGCCCAGGACACCGAGCAACCGTTCGACAACCCCAGCTGCCGCGGCGACGCGGTCACCCGGCTGCTGTGTCGCGACGGGTTTCGCGACATGCTGCGACGCGTCGCGGCCGATTCTGCCGTTCACGCCATTCTCGACTCGGCACCCCGCCCGGAGTGCGCGCCCGAGAATTGGATCGAGTCGCCGACCCGGTGCGACGCGAGTCAGAGCTTCCTGGACTTCGTCGAGAACCCGGAACAGTTCATGGCGAGCAAGATCGGTCTCATGCTGCATCAGATGTGGCGGGTGGAGCAGGCTCGGCGTCAGGCGGGCGAGCCGGCGTGGTCCCATGTCGCGGCCCTGAGCGAGGCCCTGTACCAATCGGGCATCGGCTACCGCTATCGCCGCGGCCTCGAGCCCAACACCTCGTCGGTGCCGCGCGGCTCGGGCCGAGGCTGGATCGCAACGCTCGTGCCCAACTACGCGACGATCAGTCTCCTGAACGCGGCCTTCGAGGTCGGGTACCGCCCGACCCTTCACGTCGGTCGCTCGCTCGCCGTCAGCCTGACCGCCGCGCCACTCCACGTGACGGGAGGCTCCGCCACGAGTATCGACCGGCTCCACTGGGTGATCGGACCGGCGCTGCACTGGAAGCGCTCGAGCGCCATTTTTTCGGGGCTGGAAACCGGAATCGAGTACTTCGGGAACTGGCGGCAACGCCCACCCGGGAGCCCGGACCGGCGCGTGTGGGCGGTTCCCGTCACCGCCTACCTGCTCGCCGACAAGCTGCGCATCGGCGTTCGGCTCTTGCCCGGGAACGAGTCGGCCGTGCACGATGGCAAGAAGATCGCGCTCACGTTCGGGCTCGCGGACCTAAACGGCCTGATCTACTGGATGCTGCGCAAATCGTGATGGAGGGTCCATCCCCTTGGATGTCGCACCAGCGCTCGCCCGTGGCGCAAAAGGGCCCTATCCCTATCCCTCCTGACCCGGCAACCTTCGATTGGGCTCGGAGGGTCGAGGGGGCAAGGGTGAGCACCGCGACGGAGTACCAGCAAGAGGTATTGCGGCAGGCCGGCGTGGCGCTGCAGGGTCGCGTCGTTACGCTCTGGGAGGCGTCCTCCACCGCCGTCGCCCCGCTCGTGAGCAACATCCCGAGCCTTCCCAATGATGCGGCGCGGCTCGATCTCGACGCCACGCTGCGGCAGTGGGGTGCCCCGATCGTCGCCGGCAGTCGCTGGGTCGGGTGCCGCCTGGACGACTCCGGGCGCTGGTGTGTGGCGCCGGTCCGCTCCCATCCCCCCGTGCCCCCGCCGGGCGGCGTCGAGCGGCGCAGCCGGGAGCGGCTCATTCTCGAATTGGCCGGGCTCTGTCTCGGCGCCATCGATGCCGCGGCGGGACCCAACCGGCGAATTTCCCCGGAGGAAGCGGCGTGGGAGCACGCGCGCCAGCCCAGCGTGATCGCCCACGAGGTGGGAAATCAGTTGACCGCCGCGGGCGGTAACCTCGCGTTCGGGCTCGCCGCGGTGCGTGCGGCTCCCTCCCTCGATCCCGGATTCCGCGCGCAGTTGCTGGACGACTTGACCAACGCCGCGCAGAGCATCGAGCAGGCCGCCGAGTATCTGCGCAACATCCAGAATCGCTCCGCTCTGGGACCCGGCCGTGTTTCGCGCTTCGATGTTGCCGCGGTCATCCGCGCGTGCGTGACGCTCGAACGGCCGCTCGCCAACAAGCGTGGCGTGGCGTTGCAGTGGGAATCCGCGGGAGCGTTGGCCTATCTCTCCGGCGACCCGAACGCCCTGTACCAGGTGGTCACCAACCTGATCCGCAACGCGGTCGATGCTTCCGCGGAGCGCAAGAACCCGGTAGCGATCACGCTCGAGCGCGCTGGCGAGACGCTCCGCCTTGCCGTGCGCGACCAGGGGACGGGAATCGCGCCAGAGCACCGGCACCGACTCTTCGAGGAGGGGTTCACGACCAAACCCCCCGGGGCCGGATCAGGAACGGGCCTCTCCGTGGTGCGGGAGATCACGGGGCACATGTTTGGCGGCGCGGTGCAGGTGGAGTCCGAGCTGGGGGAGGGGAGCACCTTCACGGTCGTCCTGCCCATCCCACCGCAACGCGGCTAGACGTCCTGAGGTCTACCGTTTGACCCACGTCGAGCGTAGGTCCCAGGTCACGGCCCGGACCAGCCGGTTGACCAGCTGTCCATACGCGTCGTCGGGATCGCGCGCCGAGAACAGGGGCACCCCCCCCACCAGCGAGAGCTCACCCACTTTCTCGGTGGCCGCCGCACTGCTGCGCCACAGCGTGCCGCCGGTCTTGGTGGAGCGTAATTGCACCGCCAGGTCCGCGGTGACCGTCGCCTCGAGGTGCGCCCACGCCAATCCCCGAAGGCCCCCGCTCGGTTTGACATTGGACACCTTGAGATGTCCCAGGAACACGACGGGCACGCCGCGCGCCCCGCCCAGCGCCGCCGCCGAGTCGGCCGTCGCAAACCCCTGGATTTCGATGCCCCGTTGCGCCGCCAGCACGTATTCCTCAAAGCGTCGCGTCACCAGGTTTCCCAGGGTGCCCGTCGCCTGCTCCACGGTGAACGTGACCAGCCCGACGCTGCCGTAGGGGACCAGGTCGAGCTGCGGCGGGACGAGGACACGGCGTGACGCGCAGGCGGCACTCGCCAGCGCGGCCAGGACGAGAGCGGC
>JBOHST010000235.1:0-13668 GCA_050733375.1 Gemmatimonadales bacterium | reverse complement strand
TGGCGCCGTGCTTCATCTCGGCCGCCGGGTACCCCTCGGCGTGGATGTAGGAAATCTCCTTGAGCTTGAGCGCTCCCTCGAGCGCCACCGGGAAATTGTACCCGCGACCGAGGTAGAGCACGTTGCTGGCGCGCACCAGGCGTTCGGCGAGCTGCTCCACCGCCGGTGCTTTGGCGAGCACCTGCTCCACCTGCTCGGGCAGCCGGCCAAGCGCCCGCACCACCTCCCGCCCTTGCAGAATCGAGAGGGCCCGCAACCGGCCCATCTTGAGGGTCAAGAGCGCCAGCGCCGCGATCTGGCTGGTGAACGCCTTGGTGGACGCGACGCCGATCTCCGGTCCGGCGTGCAGGTAGATGCCACCGTCCACCTCGCGCGCGATGGTGCTCCCCACGACGTTCACGAGCCCGAGGGTGCGGGCGCCGCGCCGCTTGGCTTCCCGCAGCGCCGCGAGCGTGTCGGCGGTCTCGCCCGATTGGGAAATCCCGATCACCAGCGTGCGCTCGTCCACGATGGGGTTGCGATAGCGAAACTCCGAGGCGTATTCGACCTCGGTGGGGAGCCGGGCCAGCTCCTCCATCATGTATTCGCCGATCAAGCCGGCGTGCCACGACGTGCCACAGCCGGTAATGACGATCCGGGTGATCTTGAGCAGCTCCTCATCGGAGCTGTTGAGGCCGCCCAGGCGAACGTCCCCCTCTTCCTCGAGGAGCCGGCCGCGGAGCGCATTGCGCAGGCTTTCGGGTTGCTCCAGGATCTCCTTCAACATGAAGTGCGCATGGCCGCCGCGTTCGATCGTCGATACGTCCCAGTCCACCCGGGTGACCGCCTTCACTTGTTCGACGGCGGCGTGATCGAGGATGCGGTAGTCGTTCGGCCGCACCACGGCGATTTCTCCGTCGTCGAGGTACACCACCGATCGCGTATGCGACAGCACCGCCGACGCGTCCGAGGCGACGAAATTCTCCCCCGCCCCGATCGCCACGAGCAGCGGCGACCCAAGCCGCGCTGCTACGATGGTGTCCGGCTCGCGGGTGGAGACCACGCCGATTCCGTAGGTGCCCTCGACCTGCTGCAGCGCCCCCCCCACCGCGTCGGCGAGCGGCGCCCCTTTGGCGTGCAGCTCCTCGATCAAATGCACGAGCACTTCGGTGTCGGTCTCGGACCGAAACCGGTGCCCCCGCTGCAGCAGCGCGGTGCGCAGGGGGCCCGCGTTTTCGATGATGCCGTTGTGCACCAGCGCCAGCATCCCGCCGCAATCGGTGTGTGGATGCGCGTTCGCCTCGGTCGGCGCGCCGTGCGTGGCCCACCGCGTATGAGCGAGCGCCGTGTGGCCAGCCGGCGGCCGGGCCCCGATCACCTTTTCCAGGGCTGTGATCTTGCCCGGCGCCTTGAACACCTCGAGCTGCCCGCGGGCGGTGATCACCGCAAGTCCCGCCGAGTCATAGCCGCGGTACTCGAGCCGTTTCAGACCCTCGAGCACCAGCGGCGCCGCCGGTCGCATCCCGGTGTAGCCTACGATGCCGCACATAGTGTCCGTCCTACCTCCACGAGTTCTCGCGCCTGGGGCTCGGTTGGCGCCTCGGCGATGAGCCGGACAATCGGCTCCGTGTTGGACGACCGCACGTGCAACCAGCGATCCTGCCATCCGAGGCGCAGGCCGTCTCGCTCGTCCACTGCGGCGTCCGCAAAGTGTGCCCGCAATGCCGCATACACCGGCCCGAGCCCCCCGGCACGCCCGCGCGGGACCTTGTCCTTCACGATCGCGTAGCGCGGCGCCGCCGCGACGAGCTCACTCACGCGCCGTCCCTCACGCGCCAGCAGCGCGAGCACCAGCGCCGCGCCGACCGGGGCGTCCCGCCCCACGTGCAACGCCGCGTACATCACCCCGCCGTTGCCCTCGCCTCCGATTGGCGCCCGGCGCTCGATCATCGTGCGCGCCACGTGCGCCTCCCCCACCGGCGCTCGCACGAGCTCCGCCCCGCAGTCGCGCGCGGCATCTTCCACGACCAGGCTCGTCGACAGGTTGCAGACCACGAGGGCGGGGAGCGTCGGCGCCCGCGGCGTGCCGCCTTTTCGGCTGGTCGGCGCCGGCGACTTTCCGAGCACGGCGCGGACCGCGAACGCCAGCGTGTAATCCTCCCCGATCGTCGCGCCCTGCTCATCGACGATCGCCAGCCGATCCACGTCGGGATCGACAGCGAACCCGATGTCGGCCTGCACTCGCCGCACTTCGGCCTCGAGGGCGCCGAGATTCTCCGGAATCGGCTCCGGCGACCGGGGAAAGCGTCCGTCGGTCTCGAGGTTGATGCCGGTGACCTCGCAGCCCAGGCGTTCGAGCAGCTCCGGCATGATCGCCCCGCCGGCGCCCCGGCAGGTGTCGAGCGCGACGCGAAAGTGGCGCTTGCGAACTCGGGTCGCCTCCACTCCCGGAAGGCGCAGCACGGCTGTCAGATGTCGGCGCAACGCCTCGGGGTCGGGGGTGACCGTGCCGAGCGACCCATGATCGGCGCGCTGGATGGGCCCCGCGGCGGCAAGCGCCCGCACTTGGGCCCCAGCCGTCTCGTCGATGAACACGCCGTCGGGGCCGACGAACTTGAGGGCATTCCACTCGATCGGATTGTGGCTCGCGGTGAGAATGATCCCGCCCGCCGCGTGGTGGTGCTCCACGGCGAGCTGCGCCGACGGCGTGGTGGTGAGCCCGATGTCAATCACGTCACACCCGACCGATTCGAGACCGGCGGACGCCGCCTGCGCGAACATGTGCCCGGAGGTCCGCGCGTCGCGCCCCAGCACGACGCGGGGGCGCCGCACACCGCCCGTCCGGGTCCACGTGCCGAACGCGGCGGCGTAGCGTGCGACGATCTCCGGCGTCAGGTCCTTGCCGACAATCCCGCGGATGCCGGAAACGCCCACCATCAAAGTGTCGGGCATTGCGGCAACGTTACGGGAAAGCGGCAGGCCCCGTCAACCAATCGACGGGCGTTGCGGCCAAACGGGCAGATCAGGCGTGAGGATCGGCAAGCGGGAGGCGTCGGGATGCGCGGCCAGAAATCCATCCACCGCCACCGGGTCCCATTGCACGCCGCGCTGCGCGCGCAGCTCCAGCAACGCCTGCTCGACCGAGAGTGAATGACGGTACGGACGCTCGCTGGTCATGGCGTCGAATGCATCGGCCACCGAGACAATCCGGGCGGCCATGGGAATGCTGTCGCCGGCCAGGGCGTCGGGAAGGCCCTTCCCATCGAGCCGTTCGTGATGCGAGCGCACGACTGCGATGACCGTCGGTGCTTCGCGCAGCAGCGGCCCGAGGATGCGCGCCCCGATCACGGTGTGTTCCATGATGTGGCGGTACTCGGCATCGGTCAGTTTGCCCGGCTTGTGCAGTACCTCTTCACTGACGCCGATCTTCCCGATGTCGTGCAGGTGACCGCCGAGGGAGATGGCGTCGATCGTGTCGGCGTCGAGTCCCACGCAACGCCCGATCGACACGGCATACTCCGCCACTCGCAGCGAGTGGCCCCGCAGGTAGCGATCCTTCTCCTCGAGCGCCTGCGCGAGCGCCTGGACGCCGCCCAGAAACAGCTCCTCGATGCGGTGCGCCTGCACCTGCACCCGCTCCTCGAGCGAGCGCTGGTAGCTCTTCAGGTCGAGCCGCAGCTGGCGTCGCTCCAACGCTTGCTTGACCCGTGCGCGCACCTCTTCGAGGTTGAACGGCTTGCTGACGTAGTCGAGGGCGCCGAGCTGGAGACATTTGACGGCGATGTCGACGTCGGCTACCGCGCTGACCATCAGCACGGCGGTCTCGGGCCAGCGCTGCACCACCTGGCCCAGCAGCGTCACGCCGTCCATTTCCGGCATTCGCAGATCGGAGATCACCAGTGGGGCAGGCTCCACCTCCATCGCCTGCAGCCCCTCCACCCCCGTGCCCGCCTCGCGGCAACGGAATCCGTCGTGCTCGAGCAGCTGGACGAGGACGCGTCGCAGCCGCGGCTCATCGTCCACCACGAGGCAGGAAAGCCCGTCACGGCTCGTCATGGCCGCTAACGTAAAGCTCGCTTGCTCGGTGCGAAAGGCATCGGTACGTTCCGGCTATGAGTCAGGCCTTCGAAGAGGACTTGCGACGCCGCTTCAATACACGCGCCGTCCACGCGGGCATCGCCCCGGATCCCCTGGCCGGTGCGGTCATGCCGCCGATTTATCAGACTTCTACCTACGTCCAGGACGGCCTGGGCCGGCACAAGGGGTACGAATACGCCCGGACCCGCAACCCCACGCGGGAGGCGTTGGAGCGCAACGTCGCCGCGCTCGAGGGTGGCCGTCACGGGTTCGCTTTCGGCTCCGGGCTCGCCGCGGTGGATGCGGTGCTGAAGCTGCTCTCCGCCGGGGACCACGTCGTGTGCGGTGAAAACGTCTATGGCGGGACCCACCGGCAGATGACCCATATCTGGGCACGGCTCGGTCTGTCGTTCACCTTCGTGGATGGCGGGAACACCGAAACCGTCGCGCAGGCGGTGACGCCGCGCACCAAGATCGTGTATGCCGAAACGCCGACCAACCCGATGCTGCGGCTGTGCGACCTCGCGGCCCTCGGCGCGATCGCCAAGCGCGCGGGCGCGCTGTTCGTCGTCGACAACACCTTCGCCACCCCCTGCTTCCAACGTCCGCTCGAATTCGGCGCCGATCTCGTGCTGCACTCCACCACCAAATACCTGAACGGTCACAGCGACATGGTCGGCGGGATGCTCGTCACGGCGCGCGACGACCTGGCCGAGCGGCTCGGCTTCATCCAGAACGGTTCCGGCGCGGTCCCGGGGCCGTTCGACTGCTGGCTGGCGTTGCGCGGCATCAAGACCTTGCCGCTGCGCATGCGGGCCCACGACGCCAACGGCCGGCGCATCGCCGAGTGGCTGGAGCGGCGCCCCGGGGTGCAGCGCGTCTACTACCCCGGCTTGCCGTCGCACCCGCAGCACGAGCTCGCGTGTCGCCAGATGAGCGGCTTTGGCGGCATGCTCAGCCTGGAGCTGGGTGACGCGGCGCGCGCACGTCGCGTCGTGGAGCGTACCCGGGTATTCTCGCTTGCCGAATCGTTGGGCGGAGTGGAAAGCCTGATCGGACATCCGGCGTCGATGACGCACGCCAGTGTCCCGCCCGAGCTGCGGCACAAGATGGGGCTCAGCGACAGCCTGGTGCGCCTGTCGGTAGGAATCGAGGACGTCGAAGACCTGATCGAGGACCTGGACCAGGCGCTGGCCGCGTGAAACCCTGCCGGACACCGTCGCACGAAACGGCGGCGGGACAAGGCGCGTATTGAGAGTTCACCACTTCGGAGCGTTCGATGACTGATGCAACCAACGGCGGGCTGCCGGCGCCTCGCCCGCGCAAGACTCTCACCCAAATCGCCCCCGTCGCCTGGGAGCATCCGGCGGACCGAGCCGCGCTACAGTCGTTGCGCTCGGTTCCGGGGTTCGACGAAGTGCTGAAAAAAGTTTACGGGTTCCTCGGCGAGCGTGGAGTGCGGCTCCTCTTCCAGGCCGACGCCGTGCGCGTCGGGCCGACCCAGTTCCCCAGGCTGAACCTGTTGTACACCGATGTACTCACGACGCTGGACTGGCCGGTGCGTCCCGAGCTGTTCGTGGCCCAGACGCCGTTCGCCAACGCGGGCGCGTACGGGATGGACAAACCGTTCATCGTGATCAACTCCGGCGCGCTGACGCTGCTCGACGACGACGAGATGCGGTCCCTGCTGGGCCACGAGCTGGGTCACGTGATGAGCGGCCACGCCCTCTACCACACACTGCTCATTCTGCTGCTGAATGTGAGCCTGTCCGCACTGCCGTTCCTCGCGGGGATGGCGATCCTTCCGATCCAGCTCGCGCTGCTCGAGTGGTACCGCAAGAGCGAATTGTCGTCGGATCGCGCCGGTCTGCTCGCCACCCAGGATCCGGTGGCGTCGCTGCGCATGAACTTGAAGTTTGCCGGCGGGGGCGACATGCAACAGATGGACCTGAACGCTTTTCTGGTGCAGGCCAAGGAGTACGAGGAGCAGGGCGGAGCCGTGGACCGGGTGTTCAAGATCCTCGGCGTGCTATTGCGCACCCACCCCTTCAACACGGTGCGGGCCGCCGAGCTGCAGCGCTGGGTCGAGCAAGGCGACTACGACCGCATCCTGCGCGGCGAGTACACACGCCGCGGACCGGGAGAGGAGCAGCGTCCCCTGGACAAGGACCTGGATGAGGCTCGCGACCACTACATGAAGGAAGCCAAGGCTGTTGTGGAGGATGTCGTCGACACGGCCAAGCGCGCCGCGCAGGCGTTCTCCGACGCCATCAAGAAGAAATGAGGGTGCTGGTCGTCGGCGGGGGCGGCCGCGAGCACGCCCTCGGTTGGGCCTTGCAGCGCGACGACGCCACCACGACCCTGTTCACGGCGCCGGGCAACCCCGGCACCGCCACGCTTGGCACCAATCTGCCGATTACGGCCGGCGATTTGGACGGGATCGCGGCCGCCGCCCGCGAGCACCGTATCGATCTGGTGATCGTCGGTCCCGAGGCGCCGCTCGCCGCCGGACTGGCCGGTCGCCTGCGGGCCGCCGGCCTCGCGGTATTCGGCCCCAGCCGCGAAGCCGCGGAGCTCGAGTCGTCCAAGGCGCTGGCCAAGGAGATCATGCGTGACGCCGGCGTGCCGACCGCCGCGAGCCGGCACTTCATTACCCTGCAGCCGGCCCTCCAGTACATCAGTCGCCACCCCGAACCGTTGGTCGTCAAGGCCTCCGGCCTCGCGGCCGGCAAGGGCGCGGTCGTCTGTCCGACCCGCGCCGAGGCGGCAGCGACCGCGCGGACGATGCTGGTCGAGCACCAGCTCGGCGATGCGGGCAAGCGAATCCTGGTGGAGGAGTTCCTCGACGGTGAGGAGCTCTCGGTCCTGGCGCTCACCGACGGGGAGCAGCTCCTGATTCTGCCGCCGGCGCAGGACCACAAGCGACTGGGCGAGGGAGACACCGGTCCCAACACCGGGGGCATGGGCGCCTACGCTCCCGTTCACTTGGGCACGCCGGAGCTGCTGGACCGCGTACGCAGAGAGGTTCTGCAACCGGTCCTGCGGCAGATGGACAAGCTGGGAAGGCGCTATACCGGAGTGCTCTACGCTGGCCTGATGATCGCGCCAACCGGAACGCCGTATGTGCTCGAGTTCAACTGTCGGTTCGGCGATCCCGAAACGCAGGTGCTGATGCCGGTGTTGCCGCGCGGCGCGACCGCGCATCTCGCCGCCATCGCCACCGGCACGTGGAAACCCGACCACGACGTCCTGCCCGCGATCGGCGCCGCCGTGACGACGGTGTTGGCCGCACGCGGGTATCCAGACCATCCCGAAACGGGCGCGGCGATCCGGATCCCCAACGACCCCGGCCCTGACGTGCTGCTATTCCACGCCGGGACCACGCGAGACGTCGGGGGCACCCTGCGGGTGGCAGGCGGCCGCGTGCTGAACGTCACCGCTCTCGCCCCGACGGTGGCCCTGGCGGCGCAGCGAAGCCAGGCGGCCTGCGAGCGCGTCGCGTTCGAGGGCAAGGTGTACCGCCGCGACATCGCCTGGCGCGAGATCCAGCGTGCCGGAGCTACCTGAGGTCGAAACGATCGTGCGCGAGATCGCGCCCGGCCTCGTGGGCCGGCGCATTCGCGCCGCGCGTCTCACCAAATCGGACGTGCTGCGCCGCGTTTCCCGATCCCGATTGATCGCGACCCTCGCCGGCAACACCATGGTCGATGTGCGCCGCCGCGCCAAGCACGCGGTGTTTCTTCTCAAAAGCGGTCACCGGATGGTGATCCAGCCGCGGATGACCGGCTCACTCATCGTGTACGATCGCCGGCCCTCCGTGGACGAGATGGAGTACGCGGTGCTCGTGTGCGACCTCGCGGACGGCGGACGGTTCGTGTACCGGGACGTGCGCCGCCTCGGCACGGTCTGGCTGCTGAACGAGCGCGGCTGGGCCGCCTACACCGCGCGCCTCGGCCCCGAGCCGCTCGAGCCGGAGTTCACGCCGGCGGTCTTTGCCGCCGCCCTCGCCCACACGCGAGCCGCGGTGAAGAAGGCGATCATGGACCAGCGCCGCCTTGCCGGGGTCGGCAACATCTACGCCAACGAGGCGTTGTTCGAAGCGGGGATTGACCCCTCGCGTCCAGCCGACAGTCTCGCGCCGGAGGAGAGCACCGCCTTGCACGGCGCGATCGTGGACTTGTTGCGCCGCGCCCTGCGCGCCTCAGGCACCACGGTGCGGGATTATCGGACCGGAACCGGCGCATCCGGCAACTTTCAGTTCGAGCTGAAGGTCTATGACCGGGGGGGAGAGCGGTGCGCGCGCTGCGGACGGCGGCTCGTCACGACGCACGCGATCGACCTGCGTCAGACGACGTTGTGCGCGTTCTGCCAACGCTAGGGGCTGAGGGACACGAGTCTCGCCCGCGGCGGAATCCCCGGCTCGAGCTCCATGATCCCCACCGACGGAAGGAGATTGAACCGCCGCGGTCCGGCTCCGCCCGGGTTCATCACCGTCACGGTTCGGTCCACCAACTCGAGCAGGGGGTGGTGGGTGTGGCCGTAGACGATGATCTCGGCCTCGGGGAACGCGTCATGGAGACCCGCCGGGGTGAGCGAGCCGAATTGGTCGCCGTGCGTCACGACGATGTCGAACCCGTCCAGGCGCAGCGAGGCGACCTGCGGAAGTGTCGCGCGGAGCTCGGGACCGTCGGTGTTGCCGTAGACCGCCGTCACCGGCGCGAGCGCCTCGAGGTCGGCGAGGATGCGCGGCTCGCCGACATCGCCGCCGTGGAGAATGTGGTCCACCGCCTGGAAGACGCCGAACACCTCCGGCCGCAGCAGCCCATGCGTATCCGCGATCACGCCGATCCGCATCAGCCTTCCCAGCGCTGGACCAGCTCGATCTCGACCCCGAGGTGGTCCAGCACCCGCTGCACGATGAAATCCACGAGCTCGCTCACCTTCGCCGGTCGATGGTAAAAGCCCGGTGCGGCCGGAAGCACCACGGCGCCGGCTTCCGTCGCGAGCGTGAGGTTCCGGAGGTGCACGAGGGACAGCGGCGTCTCGCGCGGGACGAGGATCAGGCGGCGGCGCTCCTTCAGCATGACGTCCGCGGCCCGCTCGATGAGGCTGCGGCTCGTCCCGTGGGCGATCGCCGCCACGGTGCCCATCGAGCAGGGACAGATAACCATCCCGGCGGTCCGCGCGGATCCCGACGCCGGTCGAGCACCCCGGTCCTTGTCGTCGAACAGGGTCACGCTGGCCCAGTCACCGCCGGTCGCGTGGCGCAGCGCGGGCTCGCCTTCGATGCCGCACTCTTCCTCAAGCAGTCGCCAACCGTGTGACGAGACGAGCAACCACGTGGGCACCTGACGGGTCGCCAGCACCTCGAGCAGTCGAACGCCATAGGGGGCGCCCGATGCGCCGGTGATCGCGAGGACGATCGGGAGCCGGGTCATCTCCCGCGGCGATTCGGAGTAGGAGAACGGCGCGGGTGCGCCGGCGGCCGCGCGGGTGCCGGAGATTGCGGATTGCGGATTGGGGATTGCGGATTCGAGGTGCGGCGATCACGGCGCGGGGTTGGCGACTGGTTCGAGCCATCTCCTTTCAATTCGCAATCCCCAATCCGCAATTCGCAATTCATACCAATCGATCCGCCAGCGCCCCCAGGAACACGACGATGCTCACGACGCCGTTCATCGTGAAAAACGCCGCATCCAGGCGCGAGCGATCGCCGGGCCGCACCAGCCGGTGCTCGTAGGCGATGAACCCGGCACCGACCGCCACGCCCGCGTAATACGGCCAGCCGAGCCCCGCACCCCATCCGAAAGCGATGAGCGCCACCAGGGCGAGCCCATGAAGCAGCTTGGCGAGCAGGATGCCATTGCGTTGCCCAAAACGCACGACTGCCGAATGTAGCCCCTCCGCCCGGTCGAACCGCTCGTCTTGCAGGGCATAGAAAATATCGAAACCGCCCACCCACACCGTCACGGCCGCGGCCAGTGCCCACAGCAGCCACCCCGGTGAGCTCCACTGGCCGGACACGGCCAGGTACCCCGCCGGTCCTGCGATGGCGTCGCCGAAGCCGAGCCACAGGTGCGACCACCAGGTGAATCGCTTGGCGTAACTGTAGAGAGTGACGACCAACAGCGCGATCGGCGACAGCGCGAAGCACAACGGGTTCAGCGCCCAGGCGGCCCACTCGAACACCACCGCTGCGACGAGCACCCCGATCCAGGCCTGGGCCAGCGTCAGCCGCCCGGCGGGGAGCTCGCGCGAGCGGGTGCGTGGATTGCGGGCGTCGAGCTCCCGGTCGGCGATGCGGTTGAACCCCATCGCCACGAACCGCGCCGCCGTGAACGCGAGCGCCACGAGGCCAACCGTCCGCCACGTCACCACCGCCTCGCGCGAGGCGACCACCACCCCCAGCAATGCGAAGGGGAGTGCGAACACGGTGTGTGGCAGCTTGACGAAGTTGACGTAGCGGACGATCAGCGATTCCCCGGCGAGCGTCTGCCCCTCGCGCGGCGGCGCGATCTCAGAGCTCAATGCCGAGCTCCTTCCACATCGCGTCGATTCGCGTCTTCGTGGCCGCGTCCATCACGATCCGGTCGGGCCAGTCCCGGCTGAATCCTTCTTCCTTCCATTTCTTCGTCGCATCGATCCCCATTTTGGAGCCGTAGCTGAACGCCCGGCTCGAGTGGTCGAGCACGTCGATCGGACCCATCGTGAACCGAACGTCCCGCTCGGGATCGATATGGTTGAGGGCGACCCACCATGCTTCCTTCGGGTCGCGGACGTTGACCTCTCGATCTACCACCACGATCACCTTGGCCAGCGACATCAAGCCCTGTCCCCACAACCCGTTCATAACCTTGTAGGCCTGCCCTGGGTACTGCTTGTCGATGCTCACGAACACGAGGTTGTGGAAGATCCCTTCGGCCGGCATGTGGTAGTCCACAACCTCCGGAAGGGTGAGCTGCAGCAGCGGGAGGAAAATCCGCTCCGTCGCATTCCCCAGGTAGTAATCCTCCATCGGCGGCCGGCCGACGATGGTATGCGGCCAGATCGACTCCGATCGCATAGTGAGCGCGGTGATGTGCACCTTGGGATAGAGATCGGCGAGTGAATAGAACCCGGTGTGGTCGCCGAACGGCCCCTCGAGCACCAGCGGTTCGGCGGGGTCGATGAAGCCTTCGATGACGATTTCCGCTTCCGCGGGTACTTCGAGGTTCGATGTCACGGCCTTTGCGAGGCGCACCGGCTCCCGGCGCAGGAAACCGGCGAACAGGTACTCGTCGATCGACGGCGGCAGCGGCGCCGAGGCCGCGTAGATGCTCGCCGGGTCGCCGCCCAGCACGATCGCCACCGGCATCGTCTCGCCACGCGCTGCCATGCCACGCCAGTGCGCCGCGCCCACCTTGTGACGCTGCCAGTGCATCGCCACCTCGCGCCGCCCGGTCACCTGGATGCGATACATCCCGACGTTGCGGGTGCCGGTCGCCGGATCGCGCGTGATCACCCCGGGCAGCGTGATGTAGGGTCCGCCGTCCTGCGGCCAGCAGATGGGTACCGGGAGCTGTGACAGGTCGACGTCGTCGCCGCGGATCACGACGTCCTGGCAGGGGGGCCGATCGCCGCCGCTGCGCGGGGGGAATTTCGCCATTTCGGCGAGCCGCGGCAGCAATGCCAGTTTGCCGAAGAGCCCTTCGGGAACCTTGAGGTGCAGCATGGCGGCGATCCGCTCGCCAATCTCGTCCAATCGCGCGACGCCGAGGGCCAGCGCCATCCGCTGTTCGGAACCGAAGAGATTCACCGCGACGGGGGAGCGCGACGGGGCTCCCGACCCGAGCGTCGGCCGGGTAAACAGGAGAGCCGGGCCGCCGCCTGGGGATTTCATGCAGCGGTCGGCGATCTCCGTGATCTCGAGGGCGGTCGAGACGGGCTGCTCCACTCGACGCAGGTCACCCGCGGCGTCGATCGCGGCGATGAAATCGCGAAGATTATCGAGCGCCATGATGCAAGGCGCAGATCCCGCCGGTCAACACATCGTAGCGCACGTCGCGAAACCCCGCGGCGGTGAAGCGCGTGGCGAAGGCGTCGGGATCGGGGAATTCGAGCACCGACTCTGGCAAGTAGGTGTACGCGTCCGTATGTTTCGAGACCGCGCGGCCGACGACGGGCAACACGCGCCGGAAATAGAAGAGGTAGACCGCGCGCAGCGGGGCAAAGCGCGGCGTGGCGAACTCGAGCACGACGAACCGCGCCCCGGGTTTGAGTACGCGGGCAGCCTCGCGGAGGCCGGCATCGAGATCGGCGAGATTGCGGAGGCCGAAACCGACCATGGCGCCGTCGAACGACGCGTCGGGGAACGGGAGGGTCAGGGCGTCGGCGGCGACCGGGACGGCCCGCGCCGCCTTGCTCCGACCGCGCGCGAGCATCGGCACCACGAAATCGGCCCCGACGACCGATCCGCGAAATCCGGCGCGGCGCGCCAGCTCGGCGGCGAGGTCCATCGTGCCGGCACAGACGTCGAGATAGGTGCCGTCGGGCCGGGCCTCCCAGCCGAGGCGCGCCACGGCCCTGCGACGCCAGCGACGGTCGATGTTGAGGCTCAGGACGTGGTTGAGGAAATCGTAGCGCGGCGCGATCGCCGTGAACATGTCGCGCACATAGGATCGCTTGGCCTGGCCCCCGGCGGGCGAGAGCACCTCGGATGCGGGAGGCGGCGCCATAGGCGCGAAAGATAGGCCGGGCAACCTCGCCGGCGCCAGCGACCAGCAAGTGGTGGAGTGGGCGAAAGACGGCAACGAGCCGGCGTTTCGTGAGCTGGTGCGTCGCTACGAGCGCCCCGTGTTCTCGCTTCTTTACCGCATGGTGCGCGATCGCTCGCTCGCCGAAGATCTCGCGCAGGAAACGTTCATCAAGGTCCTAAACGGGATTCGCTCCTACCGTCCTGAATTCAAGTTCTCGTCGTGGATCTTCAAGATCGCGAACAATGCGGCGATCGATCACCTGCGGCGTCGCGAGCTCGACACGTTGTCGCTCGACGGCTCACCGCACGCGCAGACGCCCGAAGCGATGCAGGCCACCGCGCTGCAGCTCGGCGCGCGGCAGGAATCGGCGCTCGATGCCGTCGTGGCACGCGAGCTGGGCAGCCAGATCGAGCTGGCGATTGCCCGACTGCGACCCGAGTACCGCGCCTGCATCCTGCTGCGCCATGTGGAGGGTCATAGTTACGAGGAGATCGCCCTCATGCTGGAACTCCCGCTGGGTACGGTAAAGACGTATATCCACCGGGCCCGCAATGAGTTGCGGGGATACTTGGAAGGGTCCCGAGAATGAAACCACGTCCATTCGCCTGCCGTAGGGCGCACCAATGACTCAGCCATCGCTGCATCCGCATTTGACCCCTGATGAGGTCGAGCTCTGGGCGCAAGGCCTGCTCGGCGCGGCGCGCACCATGCACTTGGCCGACTGCGCGGAGTGCCTCGCCACCGCCGAGCGGGAGCGAAAGCTGTTGCGGGATCTCGCGCAACTGCCGCGCTACGCGCCGGAGTTCGGCTTCGTCGATCGGGTCATGGCGCACGTGCGGGTCCCGACTCCGTCGGGCGACTTTAGCGCCTAATCTGC
>JBOHST010000234.1:0-11223 GCA_050733375.1 Gemmatimonadales bacterium | reverse complement strand
GTCACGAGGGTGGCCGCGACGGCGGGCGCCAGGAGCTTGAGCAGCGCGGGCCGCGAGACCGCGCGCTCCGCCCAGATGACGGCGGCGATGGCCGCCACCGACAACCAGGCGCCCACCGACTGCATGGCCCAGGGATCGCCCACCATCACGGCGAGCGCCGCGAGGGCCACCGTCCCGCGCGGCGCGACGATGCGTTGGCGTAACCGCGCGACTCCGTCGATGGCCAGCATCAGACCGGCGCGGGTAGCGGGCGCGGGAAATCCGAGCAGCCAGCAATAGGCGAACACGACGAGCGCGGACAGTCCGGTCCGGACGCGTGGCGGAACGCCGAGCAGGCGCAGCGCCAGCACCAGCCATGCCGCGAGGAAGCCGACGTGCAGTCCGGAGATCGACAACAGGTGCGCGAGACCCGAGCGCGTGTAGCGCTCGCGCAGGTCCGGATCGAGATCGGCCCGTCGCCCGATGACGAGGGCGTCGACGAGCGGCGCCCGCGTGCCGAACAAGGCCGCACTGCGCGCGGCGATGCGGTCGCGCAAAGCGCCGCGACCGTGCCGCGACGCATCGAGCGCACGGGCGGACCGCACGCGCAGCAACCCGCGGCCGGCGCTACCGAGCCACGGCCCGGCGACGAGCCAGGTGGTGCCGCCGCCGGCCGGGCGGGCGGTTGGCCAGCGGAGTGTGACGGTCCCACCGCCACATCCGCCGGCCAGCACGCGGCCTTCGACGATGCCGCCGACCGCGCCGACGGGATCCGCGAGCCGGACGATTGCGGCCCGGGACCCACGGATCGGATCGTTCGCCTCGCGGGCCCAGCGACCCGCGCAGGTCGCATCGCGTCGGATGACCGCCGCCGCGCCCCAGAGCAGTCCGGCAATCGCCGCCAGACCGAGCGCCGCCGCCACCGGTGCCCGTTTCCCCACGAGCACGGCACCGGCCAGTACTGGCACGGCGACGCCGAGATCCTGAATCCCATGAAACGCCGCGAGGCCGGCCGCGAGGCCGGCCCCGAAGCCGACAGTGATCCAGAGGAGCGGCGGGCGCACCGCCGCCTCAGCCGGTTACGCCAGCGTGACCGGTTTCGCCCCGCAGCGCGGCGCGATCGCGACGCGGCGGTAGCCCTCGATGAGGACGACGGTCAGTTTCGCCATTTCCTGGTCGGTGCCCAGCGAGAGCTCCGTGAGGATCTCTCCCTGGAGCGTCGACACGTAGTGCGGCGACAACCGGTTCAAGGCGAAGACGAGCACGTCTCCCCGGCAGGTGTCGCACCCACAGAACGTGGAGTACTGCGGTCGCAGCCGCTCGTACTCCTTCTGTGTCGCCTCCATGGTCACGTTCGTTACCCCACGAGGGCCGCCTCCTGTTCCACCGGCCACGCGGTGAACGTGGAGCCGGTCGTGCCGGTGAAGCGCACCCGACGGTAGGACCCGACCCACTCGTCGGGCCCATCCACGAGGGCCACTTTGTTGGTGCGCGTGCGCGTTTGGAGCAGCCCGCCCCGCTTCGCCCGTCCCTCGACGAGCACTTCGTGCGTCGTGCCGACGAGCCCCATGTTGCGCCGTCGCGCCAGCCCGCGCACTTGCGCGATGAGGCGCTCGAGGCGCTCGCCCGCCACGTCGTTAGCGACGTGGTCCGGGAGCCGAACGGCCGGCGTTCCGTCGCGCAACGAGTAGCGGAACGTGTAGGCGTCGTCGAACTCCACCTGCTCCACCAACGACTGCGTCGCGGCGAAGTCATCCTCGGTCTCGCCGGGAAAGCCGACGATGATGTCCGTCGTGAGCGCGATCCCCGGCACGGCCGCCCGCAACGCGTCCACGACTTCGAGGTAGCGCTCACGCGTGTAGCGCCGCAGCATCCGCTTGAGCACCCGCGAGCTGCCGCTCTGCACCGGCAGATGGACGTGCTCGCAGACCGACGGCGTATCGGCCATCGCGGCCAGCACGCGCGCGCTGAAGTCCGTCGGATACGGCGACGTGAACCGCACGCGCTGGATGCCGGGGATCGTGCCGACCGCGCGCACCAAGTCGGCGAAATCGTGTGCCCCGTCGTGGTAGCTGTTGACCGTCTGGCCAAGGAGCGTCACCTCGGAGGTTCCGGTGGCGGTGAGGCCGGTGACCTCACCCACCACGTCCTCCAACTTGCGGCTGCGCTCCGGTCCCCGTGTCATCGGAACCACGCAGAAGGTGCACCGATAATCGCAGCCCCGCTGCACCGTCACGAACGCGGAGGCACCGTCCGGGCGCTCGGCGGGCACGTCCTCGTAGTGCTCCCACCCGCGGAACTCGACATCGGCGGACCGCTCCCCGCCGCGTGCCCGCGCAATCAGCTCCGGCAAGCCGCGGTAGCCGTCCGGCCCGATAACCAGGTCCACCTGGGGCACCCGCTCCAGCAGCTTGGGACCCAGCCGTTGCGCCATGCAACCGACGACGCCCAGGACATCCCCCGGCCGCTTGTACCGTTTCAGCTCGCCCATGCGACCGAGGACGCGCTGCTCGGCGTGGTCGCGCACGGCGCAGGTGTTCACCAGCAGCACGTCCGCCTCCGCGGGGTCCGCGGTGCGGACGTACCCCTCCCGGCCCAGCACGCCGAGCATCAGCTCGGAGTCCGAGACGTTCATCTGACAACCGTAGGTTTCGATATAGATGCGCGGCACGATCAGTCCACGGTGACGTCCAACCGGGTGCGTCCGTCCCAAGCGTGACTCGAAAGATAGACCGTGAGATAGTCCTCCGTCAGCACTTCTACACGGCCCGATTGCCGTCCACACACCACACCGTCGCCGCGCCCGCCGCGCCGCACTGCGCGGTACGCCGTTGTCTTGTCTG
Organism: Gemmatimonadales bacterium; assembly: GCA_050733375.1. Classification (GTDB taxonomy): domain Bacteria; phylum Gemmatimonadota; class Gemmatimonadetes; order Gemmatimonadales; family GWC2-71-9; genus DASTHG01. The sequence goes on along the minus strand of JBOHST010000234.1, from coordinate 8,401 downwards.
CGCCCAACGCCCGCAGCTCCCGCGCCCGTTCCCGCACCCCTGCCTCCGGCAAGCGCCCGGCCAGCTTCGCCGCTGGGGCATCGGGCCGCACGCTGAACGGGAACACATGGAGATAGGTGAACGGCAACGCCGCGATGAACTCGAGGGTGGCGCGGTGCTCCGCGCCGCTCTCGCCGGGGAAGGCGGCGATCACGTCCGCCCCCAGCCCGAAGACCGGCAGCTGGTCGGCGAGCCATTCGATGCGCGCGCGGTAGGTCTCGGCGGTGTACCAGTGCCGGCCCATCCGCCGCAGCACCCGATTCGCGGCCGATTGGAGCGGGGCGTGCAAATGCGCCGCCACACGGTCCGGCGCGGCGAGCAGCAGGCGGGCGATCCGGTCGTCCACCTCGGTCGCCTCGATCGAGGACAGCCGGTATCGGACCGTGGGGACGGCGTCGACCAGGGTTTCGACCAGCTCCCCCAATCCGGGCGCCACGGCGCCCCCGATCGCACCCTCGCGGTCCTGTCCGTAGGTCCCGATGTGTACGCCCGTGAGGACGAGCTCGGCGTGATGCTGTGCCAGCGCACGTGCCTCGGCGACGAGGTCCGCGACCGGACGCGAGCGATTCGCGCCGCGCGCGATCGTGGTCGCGCAAAACGTGCAATGCTCGTCACAACCGTCCTGGATCTTGAGCCAGCCCCGCGCGCTGCCGGCGAAGCGTCGCAGCACCGGATCGACCCGCGCCGCGACGACGCGTGCCGCTCGGAGCACGGGCTCCGGATCGGCGCCGCCCACCACCGCGCGGACCCGGGGGAGCGACGCGAGCGCGCCGCCATCGAGCGCGGCGGCGCAGCCCATCACAATCGTGTCGCGGCCGGCGCGCGCCTGGTGACGCACGTAGCGGCGTAGCTTCGCCTCGCTCTCGTGCGTCACGGTGCAGGAGTTCACTACCGCGAGATCGGCCGCCTCTGGGGCATCCACGACGGTGGCGCCCGCATCGGCAAACGCCTGGCGCACGCGCTCGGTGTCGTACTGGTTCGCCTTGCAGCCGAAGGTGTGAAAGTAGACGTTCACGGCCGCACGGTGAGGCCGACGAGGACGGACCACCCAGTCTCGGTGAGCCCGCCGCCGGTGCGTCGCAGCCGCTCGAGGGTGAAGTCGATGACTCCGCGACCGCCTGCGAGCGTCAAGCCCGTGCCCGCCGCGACGGCGAACTCTCGCGGTGCCCGTCCTGGGCCAAATGGAAGGTCGCCGCCTCGCACGCCGACGCGGAACGGCCGAGTCCCGGATCCCAGCTGCGCCCCGGCCGACCAGCTGGTTGTGTTAAACGCGCCGCTGTCCGCGGCGCTCGCCCACGAGCGGTGCGTCACCGCCACCGCGAAGCCCGCTTCCGGCGCCGGTTGCCAGCGCACGGCCCCGCCGATCGTGATGGGAAGATCGTTGACGGCGACGGTCGCGGCGCCTACCTGGCTCGTGAGTCGGGTGTCGGAGCGCCCGTACACCGTGACCGCGAGCCCGCGGGTCACGGTGAGCATGGCGCTTGCCGAACCGCCCATCCCGGTAAAAGCGATGGCGTCGCCTTGGGTGACGCTGCGGTAAGCGGACGTATCGGAGAACAGGCGCTGGGCCAGCACGCGCGTCGAGCCGGTGAGCAGATGGAAACCCGCCCCGAGGGAGATCCGGCCGAACCGCTTTGCGGCCGCGACCCGAAGGTCGGTCACGCCGCCGTCGCTCGACAGGTTGTCGGTCACTGCCTGTCCGGACCCTCCAAGCGTGATCGTATCCGAGATCGACACGCGATAGGAGCGGTCCAGATAGGTCGCGAACCCGCCGGCCAGCACGACCCCGTGCCACAACGGTCCGCTCACCTGGATCAGGGGGAACCGTCCGGTGCGGCGAGAGCCGCGTACCCCATTGAGGTCGTCGGTCATGTACGACGCCACACCCACCGCCGTCGCGGTGACTCTCGAGACATCGACGACCGCCGCCTCGCTGAACACGGACAACTGGTCGAACGCCGCAAATGCCCCACCGGTCGCCCGCGCCCGAACGCTCTCGAACCGGCCCGGCATCCCCAGCCCGCGAACGTTGAACGGTGAGTCCTGAGCCGCTGCCCGGACCACCGCGCCGGCCAGCAACGCCACGATCAGGCCGCGACAGCGAGCGTCGCGCATCTCAGGGCTCCCCGAATCTGAAGCGCCGGGAGAACGTGAGGCGCAGCGCCGGCCGGAACGCCGGCGTGCGCGACGAGTAGAGCCGCAGCGCGGTGAACGTGGAGGCTTCGGACCCGTCCAGCTCCGTGCTGAATACGCGGTCGAGGGCGAGCAGTCGCAGGTACACCGCCGTCGCCGACGTGGTGTCGAATTGCCAGAAGCGCAACAGCGAGGTCACTTCGATCTGCACGGTGTCGGACAGACCGGGACCGAACAGCGCCGATTTCGGGGCGATGGTGTCGGTGGCGATCGGTGATTTGGCGCCCAGGTCCGCCGCGACGTGGTTCACCATCAGGAAGAACGAATCCGGTGGGGTCGCCGGCACCGGGGCCACGGGAACGAGGATCAACGTCGCCCGGATGATCTGGCTCGAGTCGCGGATCGCGCGCGGCAGCGCGATGCGCAGCAGCGCCCGCGCGGCGGGTACCCCACCCACGATGAGGTTCGAGTCGAGCGCGACCGGCGGTGGGTCAAACACGAACGTATCAAAGCGCACCAGGCGTCGCTGGAATGGTCGCTCGAGGAGGGTCCCCGCCGAGTCCACGCGAATGAACCAGGCAATCTCCGGACCGACACCCGCATCGCTCGCGCCGAACGCGGCGCTCGGCGCTCCGTCGGCGGTGACGCGCACGCCCAACGCAAGCCGTCCGCTGTCGGCCACGACGAAGGGAAGCTGCGTGGTGTCGAACTTGAGCGAAAACGTCACCGAGTGGCGTACCGAGTCCATGCGCAACACGCTGTCCCCGGTAACCGAGTCGCGGCCGCCGGGCGCGGCGAACAGGCTGTCCAGGTTGACCGCGCGTATCGGTGTGCCGCCGAACGCCGCGTCCGTCCCGGCAAATGTGCTGGTGCTGTCCAGCCCGAGCGGCAGCCGATACAGCACGAGGCGCAGGTTGTGCGCCGCCGAGTCTCGTCGCAACAAGGTGAAGGTCAGCTTGGTGGAATCGACTACGATCGGTCCCGTCGTCGTGTCGCTGGTCGTAGTGTTGATCCGCAACCGCGGCGCGATTGGCTCGGTCTGGAAGATCGGCCGGCTGTCGAGGCTTGGCAGGGTCGCCGCGAGCAGCATGTTGCCGCGGTGCGCTTCGACGTATCCCCGAAAGGTGGAGTCGCGGCTGATGGCCGTCGTGAGCAGCGTCTCGACGGTAACGATCTGGCCGCTCGGGCAGAAATCGGGACAGCTGGCCGGCGAGGTGATTTCCTCCGTGCACGCGAGCACGCCGAGGACGACCGAGGCGGTCACCATCGCGATGCGTGCGCCAAGGCGGGTGGAGCTGTTCACTTCAGCGACTCCGGCGTGAACGCCTCCGGCAGGAGATCACGCAGCTTCCAGCGCCGTTCGCTCGACGGCCCGACGGTGATGACCTCGAGGTCCAGTCCAAACTCGGCCAGGAGCTGACGGCAGGCGCCGCACGGCGTTGCCGGCGGCTCGATGCCAGTGGCCACCACCACGCGCACCAGGCGCCGTTTGCCCGCGGCCACCGCGGCCCCGACGGCCATCCGCTCGGCGCAGATGGTCAGACCATAGGAAGCGTTCTCGACGTTGCACCCCACGTGGACCGTGCCGTCTTCCGCCTCGATCGCGGCGCCCACGTGGAAGTGACTGTACGGCGCGTAGGCGTTTTCCATCACCTCGCGGGCACGGCGGACCAGCTCCCCCCCGCTCACGCCCACACCACCCCCAGGAAGGAACGTCCGGCCGCGAGCGGCGGCACGCCGAAATACTCCGCGACCGTCGCGCCCAGGTCGGCGAACGTGGTCCGCTCTCCGAGGGCGACCGCCCGCACCCGAGGCCCCAGCACCAGCACGGGCACGGCCTCGCGCGAGTGGTCGGTGGACGGCGTCGTCGGGTCATTGCCATGGTCGGCGGTGATGATGATCAGGTCGTCCCCCCTGAGCCGCGCCACCAGGCGCGGCAGCCAGCTGTCCAGCTCCGTAAGCCCTTGATGAAACCCCGGCACGTCGTTGCGGTGCCCCCACGATTGATCGAACTCGATCACGTTCACGAAGATGAAGCCCGTCGCCACCTCGTCCAGCGCCCGCTCGATCAGCCGGTACGCATCGGCGTTCGTAGGGGTGTGCTCGCTCGCGATGTTCCGCCCGGCGAACAGGTCATCCACCTTGCCGATGCCGATCCGCGGCACCCCCGCCGCCGCGAGCAGATCGAGCAGCGTCGTCCCGACCGGCTCGATCGAAAAGTCCTTGCGGTGCGCCGTCCGGCGGTAGTCCCCGGGCGATCCCTCGAACGGCCGCGCGATCACCCGGCTTACCGCGTGCTCGCCCACCAGCATGTCCCGGGCAATACCGCAGGCCCGGTACAACTCCTCCAGCGGAACGGTCTGCTCGTGAGCGGCCACCTGAAACACCGAGTCCGCCGACGTATAGACGATCCACCGTCCGGTCCGCTGGTGCTCAGCCCCCAGCTCGTCGATGATCGCCGTGCCGGACGCCGCCTTGTTCCCCAGCCACCCCCGCCCCGTCCGCCGGGCAAACTCATCCAGGAGCGCCACCGGAAAACCGGTCGGGTAGGTGCGGAAGGGCCGGTCCAACAGCACTCCACACAGCTCCCAGTGCCCGGTCGTCGAGTCCTTTCCCGGCGACTGCGGCAGCGCGACCCCGTACGCCGCGCCTGGCTGTGCCGGACGGCCCACACCGGCGAGCGGTCGGCACAGGCCGAGACCGAGGCACTCGAGGTTCGGCAGATGCAACCCGCCGACCGCCCGGGCGACGTTTCCCAGCGTGTCCGAGCCGGCGTCGCCGTACGACTCCTGATCCGGCGCCAGGCCGACCCCCATCCCGTCGAGCACGATGATGGCGGCGCGCTTCATCCGTAGAGCCTCGGCAGTCGCGGGCCGAGGGCTGTGAGCAGGCCGCGCGGCTGCACGCCGCTCGCCGCGGACAGCTCCGCCAGCGTGATCCGCTGTCCATCCGCCTCGCCCAGCAGCGTTGCTACCTCGCCAACCTCCACCGGTACCACACCGACATCCACCAGGGTCAGGTCCATCGTCACCGTTCCGACGATGGGACAGCGCGCCCCACGCAGCAGCACCTGTCCGTGCCCGTCCGGTCCGAGCGTTGCCGGTACGCCGTCGGCGTACCCGACGCCCAGCGTGGCGATCGTAGTCTCGCGCGACGCAATCCAGCGCGCGTTGTAGCTCACGCCGTCCCCCACGTGCACCCGCCGCACGCTCACGACGCGGGCCCTCAGGCTCGCCACCGGGCAGCCCGGCTGAACGCCACCGCCCGGCGAGCCGCCGTACAGGAACACCCCCGGCCGAACCAGGTCGAGCGCACACGACGGCTCGCGCAGAGCGGCCGCGCTGTTGGCGACGTGACGCAGCCGCGGTTGGCGCGGCAGCCGCGCCAGCGCGGCCAAGTAGCATTCGAGCTGTCGCGCCAGCGTGCCATCGGCGCACTCCGACGAGTGAAACTGGGTGAAGGCCCCCTCGAAGCCCGGTGTGTCGGTGAGCGTCGCGATCCGCTCCACCTCGTCCCACCGCACTCCCCCGCGAGCCATCCCCGTGTCGATCTCGATATGAAACGGATCGCCGCTCCCGTTTGCGGTCCACGCCCGCAACGCGACGGGTTCGTCGAACACGGGAGTCAGCCCCAGCTCACGATACGAGACGAACCTTCCGGGCGTCGCCGGCAGCAGCACCAGTATCCGACGCGCGATCCCCGCTGCCCGAAGCTCGGCTCCCTCCTCGATCGTGGCGACGCCATAGCCCCACGGTTCGACGGCCTCCAGCGCCCCGGACACGGCGACGGCTCCGAGCCCGTACGCGTTGGCCTTCACGATCGGGAGGAGCCGTGCGCCCGCCGTGCGCGCCACCGTGCGGGCATTCTCAACCACAGCCGCGAGACTAACTTCGACCCACGCGCGGCTGTCGCGCGCGCTCATTGACTCTTTCACACGAGCGGGTATCATACCCGGCCCGGAGGCTAAATGCAAGGCGATTCAGCGCTTGGACGTGTGCTGGCGCTCGTGCGGGATCTGCGCAAGCGGTCCCCATGGAACGGCGCACAGACCGCGAATACCCTGCGCCCCTACCTCGTCGAAGAGGTGCTTGAGCTCGACCACGCCATCGCCAGCGGCGATCCGCTCCAGCTGCGCGAGGAGTTGGGCGACATGTTGCTGCATCTCTCCTTCCAGATCGTGCTGGCGGAAGAGCGCAGCATGATGGACGCCGAGGCGGTGGTGCGGGCGCTGGAGCAGAAGATGCGTCGCCGCCACGCGCATCTCATGGGCGACGGCACGATTCCGGTCGAGTCCTGGGAGCGGAGCAAGCGACGCGACAGCGGATCGAGCGGCCGCAGCGCGTTCGCCGGAGTGCCGCCGCACCTCCCGCCGCTGTTGATGGCGCTGCGCCTGCAAGAGCGTGCGGCCGGAGTGGGGTTCGACTGGCCCGACGAGCAGGGACCGCTCGCCAAGGTGCGTGAGGAGATGGCTGAGCTCGAGGAGGCGGCCGAAAGTCGCGTGGCTGCCCGCGTGCAGGTCGAGATCGGCGATCTCTTCTTCGCCGCAGTCAATCTGTCGCGCAAGTTTGGTGTCGATCCCAATCAGGCGCTCGAGGTGGCGAACCAGAAATTCCGGCAGCGTTTCGAGGAAGTGGAACGCATGGCGCGGGACCGGGGTGTGGAAGTTGGCCAGGCGACCCTGGACGAGCTGGACACATTGTGGGAGGAGGTCAAGCAGGAACGGGGATGATGCTGATGGCCCCGGCTAATCCGCCGAGGAGTCGAACCGCCCAACCATCACTTCGCGCTCCGTCAGGCTCTCACACCGCCGGTCGAGCGATTCGTAGTCCGCCTGCCACTGGTCGCGAAACGCGACGAAGGCTTCGAAGGTTCGCCAGCGATCGATGGTGAGGTACCGGCGACCTGTGAGCGGTCGCAGCAGCTCGGTGCCCTGGAACTCGGGACTGCGCCTGAACAGCGCCGCCCAATCACCATCCGCGCCGTAGGTGCGTTCGAACTCCCGCTCCTGCCCGGCCTTCGGCTCAAATTCCCACACGATCACGTGCACCCGTCCACCCCTTCCACCCCACGCGGGTCACGGCCACAGCTTGTACAGCGTCCGTGGGAAAGCGATCGCCTCACGGATATGCGGGATCCCACAGATCCACGCCACCGTCCGCTCCAGCCCCAAGCCGAACCCGGAATGGATGAAGCTGCCGTACTTGCGGAGATCGAGATACCACCCGTAGGCCTCCTCCGGCAATCCTTCGCCGCGAATGCGGGCCAACAGTTTGTCATAGTCGTCCTCGCGCTGGCTGCCGCCGACAATCTCCCCATACCCTTCCGGCGCCAGCATGTCGTTGTTCAGCACGGTGCGCGGGTCGGCAGGGTTTTCCTTCATATAGAAGGCTTTCACCGCCTTGGGGTAGTTGCAGACCATCACGGGCCGGTCGAACTGCTTGGCCAGCAGCGTCTCGTCTTCTCCGCCAAGGTCCTGGCCCCACTCCATCGTCGATCCCAGCGCCCTGAGCTTTTCCACCGCGTCGGTGTAGGAAATCCGGTGAAACGGTGGGACACATCTCGCGAGCGGCGCTACGTCGCGCTCCAGCTCGACCAGCTCGGTGTGGCGTCGCTCGAGGCAGCGCCCGACGATGGAGGCGACGAACTGCTCCTGGAGTGCCATATTGTCGTTGGAGTCGTTCCAGGCGACCTCGGGCTCGACCATCCAGAACTCGGTGAGATGGCGGCGCGTCTTCGACTTCTCGGCCCGGAAGGTCGGCCCAAAACAGTAGACCTTACCCAACGCGGCGGCCGCCGCCTCGACATACAGCTGTCCGGTCTGGGCGAGGTAGGCCTTCCCGAGATCGAAATAGTCGGTCGCGAACAGGGTCCCCGCGTGCTCGCCGATCGAGCCGGTGAGAATTGGCGTATCCACCAGTACAAAGCCGTGCTCGTAGAAGAAGTCGCGGATCGCCTGGATCACTTCGTGACGCACCCTGGCGATCGCCACCTGTCGCCGGCTGCGCAGCCACAGGTGCCGGTGCTCGAACAGGAACGCGGTGCCGTGCTCCTTGGGCGTGATCGGGAAGTCCTGGCCGCCGCCGATAATGCGGAGCTCAGCGGCCTGGAGCTCCACTCCGCCGGGGGCGCGGGGATCGACCTGCACCACCCCGGTGACCGCGCACGAAGTTTCCTGGGTGAGACGGCCGAACGTGTTCCAGGTGTCTTCGGAGACTTCTTTCCGGGAGAA
>JBOHST010000233.1:0-6849 GCA_050733375.1 Gemmatimonadales bacterium | reverse complement strand
CAGCTGATCCTGCTGCCGAGACAAGCCACGCGCCGGGTCGCCTTGCGCGGCCCGGCGCGTGGTGCGTCTAGGCTCCCCCGCTCACACGTGACCTCCGCCGGTGTGCAAGTCCGCTGCGCCGACCCTGGTGTGCGAGCCGCTCTCGAAAGTTGGATCGACGGCCTGCGCCTCGAGACTCCTCCCGGGCTGACACTCGAGGTCGCCGTGACCTCGGTCGTGCCCACCGAACTCGGCGATGTGGTCTTCGAGCAGCCGGGTGTGCGATTCGCGCGCAGCCCCGAACGCCGAGGCCTCCGGCTGGCATGGGACGAGGCGCCAGCCGCAGCTGAGCTGCTGGCCGAGGCCACCCTGGCGTCCGTGTGGCTATCGCCGGCCGCCGTCGACCGACTCGAGCGCTGCACACGCATTTTCCTGATGGCGGTGCTCGTCGTGCTGCTGCGGCGGGTCGGGTGGTTCCACCTGCACGCCGCAACGGCGATCGATCCCGGTGGGAGAGGGTGGCTCGTGGCCGGCAATGCGGAGGCCGGGAAGTCGACGACGGCGGCGTTGCTCGCCGCGTCCGGTTGGCGTGTGGGCACCGACGACGCGGCGTTCCTCGAGCAGCGCGGCGAGCGTATTGTGGTGCACACGTGTCACGCACCGATCGCCCTCCGCAAAGGGGGGCGTCGCTTGTTGGCCAGGGCGGGCGGGATCGCGCTACCCGCGCGTGGCAAGGTGGGGTTTTGGCCGGAAGATCTCGGGGGCGTTTGGACACCCCTTGTCGATCCCGAGATCATTATCTTCACCTCGGTGGGCGATACGCGCACGGCTGCGGAGCCGTTGCCGCGGTCCGCGGCCGTGGCCGAGTTGGTGCGGTGGTCGGCATGGGTGATGCTGGAGCTGGACCTCGCGCAACCGCATCTCGATGTGTTGGCGCGCCTGACGCGCCAGGCCCGTTGTTATCGCGTCACGCTGGGGAGCGACCTGTTCACCTGGCCAAACCGCCTGATCGAGCTCGTCACATGAGCCAACGCTTCAAGCGCCACCCCGAACTTCGGCTCGCCGACGTAGAGGGGGACGGGGTCGTGCTCCATCTGGGAACTCGGCGATACTTTTCGGTGAGCGAAAGTGGGCTGGTCATTCTCCAGGCACTCGAGTCCCCCCAGTCGGTGGACGACCTGGTCCATCGGCTGATGGAGCACTACAAGGTCACGGCGGAGCAGGCGGAAGCCAGCGTCCACCAGTTTCTCGAAACGTGCCGCGCGGCCGAGCTGCTCGCTCCCGAGGAAGCCCGGTGACCTTACGGCTTCCGCTGGGGTGGCGTCTCCGGGCCACCGCGGCGGTGATGATCGTACCTCCCCTGGTGTATTGCGTCTCGTTCAGTCGCCTAGCCGCCTGGCTGGGAAAGGGTCGCACGCGCCGCTCGGACGAAGCGCTCGATGATGTGTCGCTGGCGCGGTGGGTCGATCGGCTGTTGCGGCACCTGCCGGGTCCCTGGCACCGCACGTGTCTCAAACGATCGGCGGTGCTGTACCATCTGCTGCGACGAGCTGGGCGCCCGGTCGAGCTGTGGATTGGAGTGCACACGACCGGCCCGTCACCACTCGGCGCTCACGCATGGCTGGTACGCGCGGGCGTTCCCTACCTCGAATCGCACCCTGACCACGCCACGCGGCACACCGTCATCGCCCGATTCCCCGCGGTCGGTGGGGCGGCGGCGTAAGCGTGCATCCGGCCCGCCTGTTGCTCGACACGTTGCGCCTGCGCGGGGCACCCCCGCACCACCAGCTCGCGAACGAATGGGTGCAGGTCGACGTGCGCGGGCTGGCCCAGCTGATGGCCATCGAAGGATGCACGATCTGGCTGTATCGTCGGCTGCGCCAGATCGGGGTGCTCGATGCAGTCCAACCGGAGTTCGGCAAGTGGGTGGCCGCGCGGGCACGGGAGGAGATCGCCCGGAATCTCCTCATCGAAACCGAGGCCGAAGCCCTGGCGCGCCTGCTCCAAGAGATGGATGTACCCGCTGTATTTCTGAAGGGGGTCGCGCGTCGCCTGGCGGTCGATCATTACCCTTTCGCCGACGCGCGTGCGACCGGCGACGTCGACGTGCTCGTACCCGCCAGTCGCGCGCGCGCCGTGTGGCACGGCTTGCGCCGGATGGGTTATGAGCGCACCAATCCGTCGGGTCCGCCGCGCCCCGACCACCACCACCTACCGGCGCTGTGGGGCGACCGCGCGGTGGGGGTTGAGCTCCACACCACGCACGCGCAGGGCGTGCCACCGGACGAGTCGTGGCGGCGCCACTACCTGGCCGGAATGGATATTGAGCGAGGCGGCCAGCGGTTTCGTGTGCCGCCGGCGACCGAGCTGTTCTGGGGCGGCATGGCGCACGGGCTGTTGCATCCCGAAATCGCTTTCCTCCTCGCGTTTCTGTTCGACGCCGCGGTGATCTGGACGAGTGGGGCTGAGCTCGACTGGTCGGAAATCCGGCGCCGCCTGGACGCGGGAGAAATCGTGGATCGGACGGCGGCGGCGGCGTGGCTGGGTGCGGCCGCGGAATTCGCCGGCGTCGAGGCGCCGGCGGCGCTGGCGGGGAATATTACGCCGTATGACCTGGAACACGCACTCCGCATGCGACTCGCCGTGCTGCGGCACGTGCGGCTGCCGAGCGCCTTGCGCACGTCATTCGTCTGGTGGACCAGCGAACAGGCCCGCAGGACCTCCTAGCCGCCGACTCCCAGCTGACGCCAGGTGTGCGTCAGGCGCACCAGTCCCACTCCCGCCGATTCGTCGTGCGTCACCCGGAAACGGGCCGCTCGTTTCCACACCAGTACCGGTGAGGCCGCCAGCCGGTGCTCGAATACCAGGACATGGAGTGTGTAGGCCCCGCGCGCGAGGGAAAGCGGCTTGTATGCGACTTCGAGATAGACCCGGTCACCGGCACGGGCACTGATCTCGATCCCTTGTCGATTGCAGCGGGTCCCGTGCAGCACGTGCCATTCGCGGGCCACCTGAACGCCCACCGATGCGCCGCTGACATCACGGCGTGCCCGCAGGCGCACCCGGGCGGTGAGCATGCCCTCCGGGAGGAACAGCGGCTCCGCGCCGCCCTCGCCTCCGATGATTTCGACCGCTTCGATCTCGAGTGGGGAACGCTCCGGCTCGCCCTCCCGCTCGTCCGGATCGTCGGCCTCGTCGGCCTCGATAATGCGCTCGTACGCCGCGAACGCCTCGTCCGGGCGTCCCGCTGCCGCGACACGCCCGTGATCGAGCAACAGGGCGGTGTCGCACAACTGCTCGACCAGATACCGCTCGTGCGAGACCAGGATCATGGTCGTGCCCGCCTCTCTGAACGCCAGCATCCGGCCCAGACAGCGATCGCGGAACGCGGTGTCTCCCACCGCGAACGCCTCGTCGATGAGCAGCACCTCCGGCTCGAGGTGCGCCGCGATCGCGAACCCGAGTCGCAGGGTCATCCCCGAGGAATAGAATTTCACGGGCACGTCGATGAACCGCTCGAGCTCGGCGAACGCGAAAATGGCGTCGAGCTTGGATCGCAGCTCGCGGCGCGACAAGCCCAGCAGCGCCCCATCGAGAAAGACGTTCTCGCGTCCCGTCAGATCCCCGTGAAACGAGCCGCCGAGGAAACTGAGCAGCGATAACCGGCCCGACACCGCAATCGTGCCGCGGGTCGGCTTCATCATTCCCGCGACCACCTTCAGCATCGTGGACTTGCCGGAGCCGTTGGCGCCGATCAGCGCGAAGGTCGACCCGGGCTCGACCCGGAAGGACACGTCCTCGAGCGCCCACATCGACTTCGGGCGGGCTGGGGGGCCCCGCCGTCGCGGCACCAGACCGCTCACCAGCTCCTTCAGCGTTTGGCTGCGCAGCCGATAACGCTTCCAGACGCCCGCAACGGTGACCGCCACCGCTAGACCGACTCGGCGAAGTAGGGTTCCGTCGCGCGGAAGACCAGCACGCCAACGGCGAGGAGGACGACCGCGGTCCCCAGCGGATACCACAGGGTCGTGGGGTGGAGCGGGGCATTGCCGAGCAGGGCGGCCCGGGCGAAATCGAACACGGAAACGAGCGGATTGAGATTGTACAATTCCTGGAATTGCGGCGGCACCACGGAACGCGCGTAGGCCACGGGCGTGAGCAGCAGCCACACCCGCACGCCGAGGTCCACGAGGTGACCGACGTCTCGGTAGAACACATTGAGGGCCGACGAGATCAGGACGACGCCGGTGACCAGGATCAACAGGATGAAGAAGCTCGGCAGCAAGAGCCACGTGTTCGGCGAGGGCACCACCCCCTGAAGTGCCATCAGGAGGCCCAGTGGGACGGCGGCGAGGAGCGAATCGATGAAGGCACCGATGATCGCCGCGAACGGGAGCGTTGCTTTTGGAAACGGGGCATGCGACACAAGCCCGCTTTCGCTCTGGATGCTGCGGGCCCCACGCGAGATGGCGCCCGAAATGAAGCTCCACAGCACCACGCCCGAGAAGGCGAATAGCGGGTAAGGGAGACCATCCGAGGGTGCCCGGAGAAATGCCCCGAACACCAGCACATACACACCCAGCTCGACGAGCGGGCGGCCGAAGACCCACAAAGCCCCGAAAAACGTCTGCTTGTAACGGGACTTCAGGTCGCGGACAATCAGCTGAATGAGGAGGTCCCGAAAACGCGACAGGCTCGTCACGGCAGCAAAGCTAACGTCGCCCCGACCGGTGGGCGACGGGCTGGCTCCTGACGGGTCTCGGACAGCTCGAGTGCAACGATCTGTAGCGTTCCTGCGTCAGAACAGGTGACCACGCCGTCGTACGTGGCTTTGACAGAAGGAGGCAGTATGCGTGGCATCGCACTCTCGATTGCGGCCGTCATGAGTCTCGGCATTGCAATTGCCGGCGACATGGCCACCGCGGCCGACCGGGCGGCCCACAAGCGGCCGGCAGCGAACCCCGAGGTCCCAGCGGCGACGGTGCCGACGGGCCCCGTGTGGTATGGGGGAACGCTCCCGCCGATCATCGTCGTGGCCACCCCGCCCGAGCGGTCAGCGACCCGCACGGCCGTGAGCTGTCCGCCGGCCGGGGGCTGAGTCCTCATCAGGCATCCTTTGCGAAACTGGCACTTTCCTCCTCCCGTAGGGTCGGCGAGCTTACATAGACACCCCGGGGGGGATGCGTATGAATCACACAGAATTCTGGCTCCGGTGGCGCCGAGACATCTTTCGCGGCCTGATGATTTTCGGAGTGGTGGTCGGCGCCGGGCTGACGATCCAATCAATGGTCGGTCGCGGGCGCCAACAGCTGCTCGGCTTTCGAGAGGCCTTCGACCCCCATTTCCAGTCCGCGGATCGCCAACACGACGCACCGTGGACCTATGCGACGCCGCTCGCCGCTCAGCGCACGCTCTGGCTGCGCAACATCAGCGGCTCGATCTCCGTCGAAGCCTCCGACGGTCATTCCGTCGAGATCCAGGCGGATCGCAGCTTCAAGCACTCGCCGGGCGACTCGGTACGGATTCTGGTCACCGAGACAAAGCATGGCCTCACTGTCTGCGCGGTGTGGCCCGGCAAACCGGCGCAATGCGGGCCCGACGGTCGGTACAACACCGAAGGGTCGATGGAAGGCAACGACGTCGCTGTGATGTTTGTCGTGCGGCTGCCGCGCGGTGTGAAGCTCGATGCCTCCACGATCAACGGGGACATCGACGTCACGGGCGCCTCGGCCCCGGTGGGGGCGGGAACGGTGAACGGCTCCGTGACCGTGGAAGCGCTGCTCGGTCCAGTCCGCGCGACCACTGTTAACGGAGACGTGCGGGCGATGATTCGCGGCTTCGCCGGACCGGGCGACGTCAACCTCACCACGGTGAACGGCGATGCGTTCGTCGAGCTTCCCGCCACGCTGGACGCGGTGCTGGATGGCCATACGGTGGCGGGCGACATCGCGACTGACTTCCCGCTCACCGTCACCGGCAAATTCGCCTCGCACGCGCTGACGGGGACGCTGGGCAAGGGCGGGCGGAAGATTCGCCTCCAGACGGTGACCGGCGACGTGGAGGTGCGAAAGACGGAGCGCGTCGTGGACGTGACTACTTCGGTGACGCCGGCCCCCCCGGCTGCGCCGACCCGCGCGACCCAGCCGCGAGGAACGCGGCGACCTCGCCCGGGAACGCCCTGACGTCGATCGGTTTGGTGACATAGCCGTCGAAGCCGGCGGCGATCGCTCGGTCGCGGTCCGCCGGCATCGCGTGCGCGGTGAGGGCGACCACCTTCCATGGGCGGTCGCCCTCGAGCGCTTTCAGGTCCTGGAGCAGCGCGTACCCGTCGCGACCCGGCAGCTGGATGTCGAGCAACACGAGATCGGGGGGCGGCGAATGGTCGCGCACCGTCTCGAGCAGCCGGTCGCCGCTCGCCAGTGGGATCACCTGATGGCCGCGCAGGGTGAGCAGCGTGGACAGCAGCTTCAGGCTGTCGGGCTGGTCTTCCACCACCACAATCGTCGCCATCAATTGCCTCCGTCTCCGGGATCCGGCCGCTCCCGGCCGGCCGGGGCTGTTGGGGCAGGGTGAACCAAAACGTGCTGCCGCGACCGTGCGCGCTGTCGCACCCGATCTGCCCGCCGTGCAGCTCCACCAGTCGCTTACACAACGCGAGGCCGAGCCCGGTGCCTTCGTAGTGGCGGCTGGCCGACCCATCGAGCTGGACGAACTCCTGGAACAGCTTGGCCTGGTCCGCTGGCGCGATGCCGATGCCCGTATCAGTGACCTCGACGCGCGCGTCGCCGTTCCCGGCCCGGCCCACGAGGCGAACCCGGCCGCCGTCCGGTGTGAACTTGATCGCGTTGGAGAGCAGATTCAACAACACTT
>JBOHST010000232.1:0-2785 GCA_050733375.1 Gemmatimonadales bacterium | reverse complement strand
AACGAGTTTCCCCGCGACCGCAGCGTCGAGTTCGAGCAGAAGCTGACGACGCGGGCCCTGGGGGAGCTGGTGCAGGGCCACTTGAAGTACAAACTGGTGCGACGGCGGCGGCAGGAGGTCTGATGGCAGTCACCGGCCGTCACGTCATCCTTGGCGTGTCGGGCGGGATCGCCTGTTACAAGAGCTGCACGCTGGCGCGGCGGCTCATCGAAGGTGGGCTGACGGTTGACGTCGTGATGACGGCGGGCGCGGCCGAGTTCGTACGGCCGCTGACTTTCGAAGCGCTCACCGGGCGCCCGGTCCTAACCTCCCTGTGGGAGCCGGGCCGGGCGCTCGCGCACATCGGGCTGGCGAAGACGGCTGACCTCGTCGTCGTCGCGCCCGCCACTGCCCAGCTGCTGGCTCGGGCGGCGATGGGGATGGCCGACGATCTGCTCACCGCCATCCTGCTGGCGCGGACGGCCCCGGTATTGGCCGCGCCCGCCATGAACGACGCGATGTTCGCCCACCCCGCGACTCGGGCCAATCTGCGTACCCTGTCCACCCGAGGCTGGACCGTGGTCGGTCCTGAGACCGGCGCGCTGGCCGAGGGTCCGAGCGAGCGCCCGGGTCGAATGAGCGAGCCCGAGACGATCTTCGCGGCCGCGCTGCGCCTGCTCGGCGCCGATTCGCGCTGGCAGGGGCGCACCGTGGTCGTGAGCGCGGGGCCCACCCGCGAGCATCTCGATCCGGTCCGCGTCCTCACCAATCCCTCGAGCGGTCGGATGGGATACGCGCTCGCCGAGGCCGCGCGCGATCGGGGCGCACAAGTCGTCATCGTGAGCGGTCCGACGGCGTTGCCGGCCCCGACCGGGGTGGAGCTGGTGCGCGTGGAAAGCACCGAACAGATGCGACGCGCGATCCAGGCGGCGCTCCCGGGGGCGGCGGCGCTGTTCATGGCCGCGGCGCCCGCCGACTACCAAGCGGCGAAGCCGGCGAGTCGCAAGCGTCCTCGCGAGAGTGGACGTTTCAGTGTAACGTTCGAGCCAACGCCGGACATTTTGGCTTCCCTCAAGCGGCCCGCCGGGTGCGTGGTCGTAGGATTCGCGCTCGAAACCGGAGATGGTCTCGCGCGCGCGCGGAAGAAGCTGAAGGACAAGCGACTCGACTACGTGGTTCTGAACGACGCGCTAGAGCCCGGTGCGGGGTTCGAAGTGACCACGAACAAAGTCACGCTGCTCGCGCGGTCGGGAGCGCAGACCGAGCTGCCGCTGCAGGACAAGCGTGACGTGGCACAGCGAATCCTCGACATGGTGGAGCACGATTTGACGTGAGTGACGGGCGGGCACTGGCGCGCGCCTATTTGGAACAGCAACGACTCCTGGGGACGGACGCGGTGGAGGTGCCACCGGCGCCCGCGGGAGCCGTTGCGGCACCGCCGCCGGCTCCCGCAACGGCATTGCCGCCGCCAGGCCTGAGCTACGATCCCCCGGCACAAGACCTGTTCAGCACCGATCCGCTCCAGCAAGCGACGACGCTCGACGCCGTGGCGACGCTGGTTGCCGCGTGCACGAAATGCCGTCTGTGCGAGGACCGTCGCCACACGGTTCCGGGCGAGGGCGCGGCGACGGCGCGGCTCGTGGTGATCGGCGAAGGGCCGGGGAAAACCGAGGACGAAACGGGGCGGCCGTTCGTGGGGCAGGCGGGGGAGCTGCTCGCGAAGATCCTCGCCGCCATCGGATTGGCGCGCAAGCAGGTGTTCATCTGCAACGTGGTGAAGTGCCGCCCGCCGCAGAACCGGACCCCGCTGTACGACGAGATCGCATCCTGTGTCCCATATCTGTTCCGGCAATTGGAGATACTGCAGCCGAAGGTGATCCTCGCGATGGGCAATACGGCGATCCAGACGCTGTTGAACACCAAGCAATCCCTCGGCGCGTTGCGCGGCAAAACGCACCGGTTCCGGGGGATCCCGGTGATCGTCACGTACCACCCCGCCGCCTTGTTGCGAAACCCGAACTGGAAGAAACCGACCTGGGATGACGTCCGCATCGCCCACCGTCTCCTCGACGGCTGATCTCGAATACGCGGGGCGACGCGCCCCGTGGAGCAACGAGGCCGAGCAAGCCGTGCTCGGCGCCATGCTGCTCGACCAGGACGCCGCCCTCAAGGCGGCCGAGCTCCTGGACGATTCCATGTTCTACAAGGAGGCCCACCGGATCCTGTTCCGGGCGATGGTGAGCCTCACCGAACGCAATGACGTGATCGATCCGGTCACCTTGCGGGAAGAGCTCGCGAAGCGCGGTGACCTGGATCGGGCGGGCGGGATGGAGTACCTCGCGGCGCTGATCGACGTGGTGCCCACCGCGGCGAACGTCGAATACCACACCCGCATCGTACGCGACAAAGCGGTGCTGCGACGCCTGGTGGAAGCGGCGACCGAGATCATCCAGGATGTGTACGACAGCAAGAACGACTCCGCCGAGGTGCTCGACAACGCGGAGCACCGGATTTTCCGGGTCGCGCAGTTCCGCCGCTCCGAGGATTTTTCCCGGCTGAAGGAGCTGATCTGGCCGACCATGGAGCGGATCGAATCGCTCCAGGGCAGCCACGGGGTGGTCACCGGCGTGGCGAGCGGTTTCGTGGATCTGGACCGCCTCACCGCGGGGTTCCAGCGCAGCGATCTCGTGATCATCGCCGCACGGCCGTCGATGGGGAAAACGTCGTTCGTGTTGAACTGCGTGCAGCACGCCGCGATCGAGCATCAGGTCGGGGTCGGGGTGTTCTCGCTCGAGATGTCGAAGGA
>JBOHST010000231.1:0-4003 GCA_050733375.1 Gemmatimonadales bacterium | reverse complement strand
GAGCTGGGGCCGCTGATCGTGGGCTTTCCATCCGAAGGCCCGGACCGAGGTATGGCGCAAGGCATTCACGGTGGCCTCGGCTCGGACCTTCTGAGTGGCCGAGTGATGTGGAACGTGAACACCCGGGTACTGTGGTTTCAGAGAAACGGCGGGCGCAACGTGTTCGCCGTACATCTCGGACTTGGCCTGAGCCCGAGACTGGAGCGTTCGCGACCGGCGGAGGGACCCGACGCGGACGGCCATTGAATCCGGGGTCGGGCATTTCCATATTCCGCCCATGCAGGGCACCGCCCGCTCCGCGTCCGACTCCGTGATGCCTCCGTTGTCGCATGACGAGCTGATTCGCTATTCCCGCCACCTCGTCTTGCCGCACGTCGGTCCCGAGGGCCAGGCACGACTGCGTGCGGCGCGCATGTTGGTGGTGGGCGCGGGTGGGCTGGGCTCGCCGGCCGCCCTCTACCTCGCGGCCGCGGGGGTGGGAACCCTTGGCCTCGTCGACTTCGACGTCGTGGATCCATCGAACCTGCAACGCCAGGTGCTGCACGGCACCGGGGGGGTGGGGACGTCGAAGCTGGACTCCGCGCGGGCTCGACTGGCGGACCTCAATCCGCACGTTCACGTCGAGACCTTCGACGCGCGCCTCACGTCGGCCAATGCGCTCGACGTGCTGCGCGGATTCGATGTGGTGCTCGACGGCAGCGACAACTTCCCGACGCGCTACCTCGTGAACGACGCCTGTGTGTTGCTCGGGCTCCCCAACATTTACGGCGCCGTGCTCCGCTTCGAGGGGCAGGTCTCGGTGTTTGACGCGCGGCGCGGCCCGTGCTACCGCTGCCTGTATCGCGAGCCACCGCCACCCGAGCTCGTGCCGTCGTGCGCCGAGGGCGGGGTGCTGGGCGTCTTGCCGGGGATCATCGGCAGCCTCCAGGCGCTGGAAGCGATCAAGCTGGTGATCGGCGCGGGGACGCCATTGGTGGGCCGGCTGCTGCTGTTCGACGCGCTGAAGCTGCAGTTTCGCGAGATCGGACTCACCAAGGACCCCGATTGCGCGGTGTGCGGTCCTCATCCCACCGTGAAACGTCTGATCGACTACGAGGCGTTCTGCGGCGTAGGTGCGCCGAGCGGCGCCGCCGATCCCCGGGAGCTTACCGCAGCGGATCTACAAGTCGCGCGGGCGCGTACTCCGGACCTCCTGCTGCTCGACGTACGCGAGCCGTTCGAGTGGGACATTACGCGCATCGAAGGGGCGCGTCTCATCCCGCTGGGAGAGCTCCCGGCTCGCATGCGCGAGCTCGACGGCCATGCCGAGATCGTGGTGTACTGCCACTACGGAACGCGCTCGCGCCGCGCGGTCGAGCTCTTGAAGGCGGCGGGGTTCTCGAGCGTTCGCAATCTCAGGGGTGGGATCGATGCGTGGTCGTGCGACGTCGACGCCCGCGTGCCGCGGTACTAGCTGACGGCTGATGGCTGACGACTCTGTATGCCGAAGGGGGGACTCGAACCCCCACGGGCTTGCGCCCACTGGCTCCTGAAGCCAGCGCGTCTACCAGTTCCACCACTTCGGCGGGGGCTTGCGGAACGGCGAATATAGACAGCGGTATAACTCCAAGTCAATGCTTGGCTTGACCCTCCAACCGGCGGTTCCTATCTTGGCCTGGCGACTTGAACAAAACCTCCATCGCGCGTAATCCCCGGGCGCGTCACGATTACCACCTTCTGGAAACGTGGGAGGCGGGGTTGGTGCTGACCGGTACTGAAGTGAAATCGTTGCGCGAGCGAAAGGCGAGCCTCGGTGAGGCGTACGCCCACGTTCGCAATGGGGAGGTTTGGATCGAGGGACTCACGATCTCCCCGTATATCCATGGCAGCTACAACAATCCCCCGACGGCGCGCGCCCGCAAGTTACTGCTGCACAAGCGCGAAATCCGCCGGCTGATCGGCGGCACGACCCAGAAGGGCCTGACGCTCATTCCCCTGGAGCTGTACTTCAAAGACGGCGTCGCGAAGGTCGCGATCGCGCTCGCCAAGGCGAAGAAACTGCACGACAAACGTGAAGACCTGAAACGACGCGCCACCGAGCGGGAAGTGGCGCGCGAGTTCCGGGGCCGTCGCGCATGATCGCGCACATCCTCGTGCTGCTCCTCGCCACGCCACCCGGGACAGTGCGGATCGCGACGCCGCGCGGGGAGACGAGCGTGCCGGTGCGCTGGGAGCAGGGCGCAGCCGTCGCGGCGCCCCTCCTGGCGGGCCCACTGGGCCTCGTGGTGGTGATCGAAGGTGCGCGGGCGACGGTGGTACTCGATGGCGTGGGGTTCGTGTTTGCCGTCGGCTCACCCTACGCGCGGGTAGGCTCCCGGTTCTGCCAGCTCGTGGACGAGTCGTACGTGGTGCGCGACACCCTGTTCCTGCCGCTCGTCTGGTTGACTGACTGCGTGCCGCGGGTGTTCGGAAGTCGGTTTCGCTGGGACCCCATCCTGGGTCTCCTGACGGAAACCGGAGACCCGACGGTGGTCGTTCGGGACACGGCGCCGGTGGCCGGCGTGAGCACCTCGGCGACGCCGGTTCCCGTGTTGCCGCCCCCCCGGCCGGTACCGGTGGCGCCGGCTACCGTGCGCCCTGCGCCCCATCCCCTCACCGGGCTGCATCAACGCCACGCGGTCGTTATCGACCCGGGGCACGGCGGGCGAGATCCCGGCAACCCGGGGCGTTTCTTCCCGGAGGGGACTACGGAAAAGGACGTCAACCTGTTCATTGCGCGGTTGCTGCGGGCCGAGCTCATCCGTCGCGGGATCGCGGCGTCGCTCACGCGCACCGGCGACACGCTCATCGACTTACGGGATCGCGCCGGGTACTGCCGTGACGATTGCGACTTGTTCGTCAGTATTCACGTGAATGCGATGCCGGCGGGACGCCGTGCACCGAACGCAACTGGCGTGGAAACGTATTTCCTGTCGGATGCGAAAACCGAAGACCAGCGGCGGGTGATGCGGATGGAGAACGATGCGATCCGCTTTGAAGCGACCGACGTTTCAGCCAGGGAGGGCGATCTCGCCACCATTCTCAAGGATCTGCGACAGAACGAATACCTGCGCGAATCGGCGCGGCTGGCCGAGCTCGTGCAGCAGCGGGTAGCCGGCGTCCATCCGGGCGAGGACCGCGGTGTGCAGCAGGCCGGCTTCTACGTGCTGAACAGCGCGCGAAAACCGGCGATTCTCGTGGAGACCGGGTTTTCCACCAACAAACGCGACGGGGCGTTCCTCACGTCGACCCTGGGCCAGCGCAAGATCGCCCACGCGATCGCCGACGGTGTCGTGAGCTACCTCCTCGACCTCGAACGCAAGCTCGCCGTGGGAGGAAACCGGTGACGCGGGCGAGGTCGTTCGGCTCGGCGCTGCTCGTGGTGCCGGTCGTCGGCTGCGTCTATTACAACGCCATGTGGAGTGCCGAGCGTCTGGCTCGCGATGCCCGTCGCTTCGAGGCCCAGGGCCAGGTTGCCCAGGCCAAGCTCAGCTGGGGCCGCGCGGCGGAGAAAGCCGAATCCGTGTTGGCCCGCCATCCTCACAGCGGCTGGGCGGACGACGCATTGGTGCTGCAGGGCGAAGCGCTGGCCCGCAGCGGGTCGTGCACCGCCGCCTCCGGGCCGCTCGCCCGCGCCCTCACTGTCGTGTCGGAGGACGAGCTGCGGGAACGCGCGGCGATCGCCGCCGCCGAGTGCCTGGTGGCCCTGGGCAAGCCGGGAGACGCGGGCCGGCTGCTCGTGCCCGTGCTGGGTTCGCAGGACGGCCGTCGCCGTTCACGCGCGGCCTACCTGGCAGGCCTGGCGGCGCTGGCACAGGGTGACCCCTGGTCGGCCGCGGAGCTGTTCGGACGTTCCCGGCTGTCCGAGGCGGGACCCGCGCTCGTTCGGGCGCTGCTCGCAGCGGGCCGGGTGGAAACAGCGCAGGCGCTGGTGGACAGCGTTGCCCGCCGCAACGGCGACGAAGCGAGCTGGACGGATGTGATG
>JBOHST010000230.1:0-3121 GCA_050733375.1 Gemmatimonadales bacterium | reverse complement strand
AGTGGCCAGGGGCAGAATCGAACTGCCGACACGCGGATTTTCAGTCCGCTGCTCTACCAACTGAGCTACCTGGCCCCGTTCGGGAGTGGGATTATAGAAGGTAGGCTCCCCAACGCCAAGTAGACCGCGCGGAGCAGCGAAAAGGGGCACGGTCTCGTGCCCCTTCCCCAACCGTGCGGCCCGCGGGTCCTCGCTACGGCCGGAATTCCACCAACTGCATCGCCGTCACGCTCGAGCCGTCCTCGTCGTTCAGCGTCACCGCCAGCGGCAACCCGACGTTGGGGCTGACGCACATGTCCACCATCACCTTCTGGTTCTTGCTCCACACGCCGCGCAACCCGTTCACGCCGGCGTGCCGGCAGGTCGATTCCACCTTGAACGCCGTGGTCTCACCACCCTGCGTGGTCTGCCAGTAGCTCCCGACCTCCCACTCGTGACCCATGAACAGGAACCCGAACGCCGGATTGAACAGCGTCAGCCCCACCGGCCCGAGCGCAGCCAGCTGCATGATCGGGATCCCCTCGTTCGGCCCCAGCGATACCGACGATTGATAGCTGTCGCTGCCGAGGTTGCCGTTCACGGTGAGTCGATAGCGACTGCCGCCGGCCGGCCGCGCGTCGAAGCTGTAGCTCCCGGTCTTGTTTTCGCCGCCGTCCGCCTGCCGCACGTCGTATCGGAAATGCTCCGTGCCCTTGAAGCTGTACATGCCCCACGTGAACGCCCCAGTGATCGGGGCACTGTACAGCGCCGGGAGGGCGCCGCCGCTGCGTGGCGGCGCCGGTGCGTTCGCCTGGTTGAGCGGCTCGACGGCCGACGGCGCCGAGGCGCCGCCTCCGCCGACGTTCGTCGGGCAGGTGCCGACGCAGTCCCCCACCCGGGCCGGCCCGCCCGTCAACGTCCCCGTGGCCGATCCTTCGTCCGCGGACGTGACCTTCAGTTTCCCGACCGGCGTCGTGGTGCGGCGCAGCACGCGGCCCGTCGCCGGGTCCTTGATCTCGCGGCCAGGCCGGGTGACGTCGTACTCCGAGCCGACGCGCACCCCGGCGCCGGTGCCGACGTTGATGATCACCTCGCCGCCTGATACGTCCGCCACCAGCGCGCGGATCTCGACCTTCGTCTCCTGGATCCGGCTCGCCGCGCCGACCAGCTCGCCGGTGAGGCTGTCCACCGCGGCGCGCGTCGCCTCCCCGAGGATGGTGTTCGCGAAATTGGAGCTCCCCATGTCGAACACCCCGCCCGCGGCGACACCGCCGACGGCCGCGCCGCCGGCGAGCGTCAGGCCGGACCGCTTCGATTCCCCATGGCCGCTCGCCACGCCGAGAATCTCCGCCGTCGTGGTGCTCACGATGCGGGCGTCGATCACCACCACCGCCTTGGCCGATTTCTTCCCGATCCCGCCCAGCCCGATCCCGCCGACGCGCACCCCGCCGCCCACCCCGAGCTTCTTGTCGTCGCGCCCAAACTGGGTGATGCTCCCGATGATGATGGCGTCCACGCCGAGCAGCCGGGCGAGCTGCACCGCCGATGACGGGTCAGCGCGGCCGCTCTGCTGAAAGTTCTGCTCGCGCAGGACCTGGTCGAGCTGCTTGCGCTCGATCACCGAGTAGGTGCCGTTGCGCACCAAATTGGTGACCAGCATGTCGGCGATCCCTTTGCCGATATCCTGGTCGCTGCCGAACGCGTCGAACACGTACTGGTGCACGGTGGCGTAGTCGAAGTCGAGCACGGCGATGCGGCGTTTGGCCGGGGCCTGGGCGGCGAGCGTCCCGGCGCCGATCAGCGCGGCCAGGGCAAAGATGGTAAGGCGCTTCATGGCGGCTCCTCTGCGGGGTGGCACGGTGTGCGGACCTGTGGGGATACTAGCGCGCCGCGGCGAACTTTCAACTCAGCGCTTGGCGGGGCGCGCCGCCGGGGCGTAGTTTTTTCCCCATGGCGCCCACCCCCTTCCCCAATCTCACCGTCCTGGACCACCCGCTCATCCGACACAAGCTCACCTTGTTGCGTGACCGCCGCACCAGCACCAAGGACTTCAAGCAGCTCGTCAACGAGATCGCCATGTTGATGGCCTACGAGGTCACCAAGGGCCTGCCGTTGCAGCCGGTCGACATCGAGACCCCGCTCGAGCGAATGGCGGGCGTGCAGGTGGCGGGCAAGAAACTCGTGCTGGTGCCGATCCTGCGCGCCGGCCTCGGCATGGTCGAGGGTATCACCCAGCTCATCCCATCGGCGCGCGTGGGACACATCGGTATTTACCGCGACCACGACACGCTGCAACCGGTCGAGTACTACTTCAAGATTCCTCCGGATCGTGATGCGCGGGACTTCTTCGTGCTCGATCCGATGCTGGCCACCGGCGGCTCCGCCGCAGACGCCGTCACGACCTTGAAACGGGCCGGCGCCCAACGCATCCGGTTTCTCTGCCTCGTGGCGTGTCCCGAAGGCGTGCAGAAGCTGCTCACCGCGCACCCCGACGTCCCCGTATTCGCGGCGGCGCTGGACCGCCAGCTGAACGACATGGGCTACATCCTCCCCGGGTTGGGGGATGCGGGCGACAGGTTATTCGGGACGAGGTAATCCCCCCGCAACCGTTTCCCGCCACCCCGTGTCACACAAATGACTGTCCCCCGTACGGAGCAGCGTGGACGAACGTGATCTGATCGCCCGGGCCCGCGCGGGGGAGCCCGCCGCGGAGCGGGCGCTCTACGACACACATGTGGACCGCGTGTACCGCCTGGCCTATCGCTTGGCCGGTGACGATGATCTCGCACGCGATTTCACGCAGGAGACGTTCATCCGCGCATTCGAGCGGCTGGACACATTTCGCGGCGACTCGCGGTTGGCTACCTGGCTGCACGCCATCACGACCACGGTCGCGCTGAACGGCCTGCGGAAGGTGAAGCGATTCCGGACGCGGGAAACCGCGCTCGAGGCCGCCGACGGAGTGGCGTCGAACAAGCGAACGGCCGAGCCGGATTTGAAGACGCGGTTGCGCGATGCCATCGATGCGCTGCCGGAGAAGTACCGGGTAGTCGTGGTCTTGCATGACGTCGAGGGCTATACGCACGAGGAGATTGCCACCGCGCTGGATGTGGAGGTCGGAACCTCCAAAGCGCAACTGTCC
>JBOHST010000229.1:0-3279 GCA_050733375.1 Gemmatimonadales bacterium | reverse complement strand
CCGAAAATGTTGAGCCTCGTTCCCGACTTCGGCGATTGGGGGCTCACCCTCTCGGTGCTGATCATTCCGATCACGGTGCAGTGGTGGTCGGTCTGGTATCCCGGCGCCGAGCCGGGCGGCGGAAGCTACATCGCCCAACGGATGCTCGCGGCGAAGAGCGAGAAGGACGCGGTGGCCGGCACCTTGCTGTTCAACGTCGCGCATTACGCCCTGCGCTCGTGGCCGTGGATCATCGTCGCGCTGTGCTCGCTCCACGTCTATCCGCAGCTGTCTGACATCGCGCGCACCTTCCCCTACGTGGATCCCCGGCTCATCGGCCATGACATGGCGTACCCGGCGATGCTCCGGTTTCTGCCGCACGGGATGTTGGGCCTGATGGTCGCCGGGCTGCTCGCCGCGTACGTCTCGACCATTTCCACACACCTCAACTGGGGCACGTCCTACCTGGTGCACGACTTCTACCGTCGCTTCATGCGCCGCGATGCCGCCGAGCGGCACTACGTCGCGGTCGGCCGCCTGGTGACGGGCCTCCTCATGGTGGTCGCCGCGGGGATCACCTTCGTGCTCGAAACGGCGAGCGCCAGTTTCCAGTTGTTGTTGTCGGTGGGCGCGGGGACGGGATTGCTCTATCTGCTGCGCTGGTTCTGGTGGCGCGTGAACGCCTGGTGCGAGATCGCCGCGATGGTGAGTTCGTTCCTGATCGCCTTCGGGTTCGTGGTCGCGGCCAGGGCGGGCTACCCCGTCGCGTCCCACATCTCCCTCATCCTCACGGTTGCGGCGACCACGCTCGTGTGGGTGACCGTGGCGTACCTGACGCCCCCGACCGACCGCCAGACGCTCGTGTCCTTCTACAAGCTGGTGCGCCCGGCCGGCCGCGGCTGGGACTCGGTGCGTGCCGAAGCCGGCGTGGGGCCAACGCCGGACAGCCTGTCTCAGTCGATGCTCGGCTGGGTGCTCGGCTGCGCGTTCGTCTATGCGGCGTTGTTCGGCGTGGGCAGCGCGCTGTACGGACGCACGCCGCAGGCGCTGCTCTGGTTGGTGGTGTTCGTGGCGAGCGGCGTCGGGCTGCTGCGGATCCTGCCGAGGATGTGGGCGAGCCGGACCCCACCTATCAGGTAGATCGGCTAGATCAACTTCGGGATCTTCTCGAGCCGCTGCGCCAGGTCGTTGAGCGCCGCGGCGAGCTCGGCCGCTTCGTGGTGGCCGAGGCGCATCGTGCCGGCGTCCACGTCGTTCACCAGCCCCCGCACGATCTCCGCCGCGCGGCGCAGCCGGTGGCGCTCGAGGAAGCCGCGGTAGTCCTGGGAGTTCTCCGCCATCAGGACGCTCCAGATGCGGAGCCGCACCTCATCGACGGCCCCTTTGAGCTCCTCCAGGCCGCTCGGGGATACATGTTCCGCGGCGTCGAGCTGGCGCGTGAACGCCGTCACGGCGAGCCGCAGATTGCCGAGGGCGTTGGCGCGTTCGTTGTCCGGCATGGGCGGGACTCGCAAAGTGGTGGCGCACCAGGCTAATGCCGAGCCGGCGCGCCCGGCAAGCCCTTGCGCCCGGCGGGCTTTGTTGCATACTTATGCAATATGCATAACTCCCACGGGCCGCTGGCGCTCGCCTTCTCCGGCGGACTCGACACGTCCTACTGCGTCGCCAAGCTGGCCAGCGACGGCTGGACGGTCCACACCGTGTGGGTCGATACCGGCGGCGCCACCTCGGCCGAGCGCGCCGCCATCCGGGCGCAGGCCCTGGCGACCGGCGCCGCCCAACACCACGAAGTGGACGCCCGGGATGCCGTCTACGATCGTTTCGTCCGGTTCCTGATCCAGGGGAACGTGCTGCGCGGCGAGGTCTATCCGCTGAGCGTGGCCGCCGAACGTACCCAGCAGGCGGTCTCACTCGTCGCCACAGCGCGCGCCATCGGCGCGGCGGCAGTCGCCCACGGCTCCACCGGCGCCGGCAACGATCAGATCCGTTTCGACGTGGCCCTGCGCGTGCTCGCTCCCGAGCTGGCCATCCTCACCCCCGTGCGCGATGCCACGCTCACCAGGCCCCAGGCGATCGCCTGGCTCGAGGCCCGCGGGCTTCCCGTGCCGCTCCACGCCGGCGCTTACTCCGTCAACGCCGGCTTGTGGGGCACGACCTGGGGCGGCGGATGGACGCACGATTCCTGGCAGGGGCCGCCGGCCGAGCTGCTCGACTCGCCGGCCGATGCCCCCGCCCCGGCCGAGGTCGTCATCGGGTGGGAGCAGGGACTGCCGCAGTCGCTCGACGGCGCTCCGCTCGGCGGGCCGGCACTCATCGAGAGACTCGGTGTGGTGGCTCGCCGGTACGGTCTCGGCCGCCACATTCACCTGGGTGAAACGGCGCTCGGCATCAAGGGCCGCATCGGTTTCGAGGCCGGGGCTGCCCTGCTGCTCATTGCAGCCCATCGCGAGATCGAGAAACTCGTGCTCACCCGGTGGCAAAGCTTCTGGAAGGACCAGCTCGGCAAGTTCTACGGCGACCGGCTGCACGAAGGCCAGTACTTCGACCCGGCGTTGCGCGACATCGAAGCGTTGATCACGAGCTCGCAGGCGCGCGTCACCGGAGACACGCGGGTGCGGCTCGCCCCGGGCCGGTTCCAGGTCACCGGCGTTCGGAGCCCTCACTCCCTGATGGATCCCGCCGTGGCGACCTATGGCGAAGAGCCGCGGCTCTGGACCGGCGACGAAGCGCGGGCGTTCGCCCGGGTCGCTGCGATCCCGTCCCTGTTGGCGGTTCGAGCGGCCGCGCGCTAAAGGAGTCGCCGATGGTGGTCACGACGCGGATCCGGCTCGACCGGATCGCCTCGAGCACCCGCAACGCGGCCTTGGCCCGCGAGGTAATCGTAGGCGACGAGATCGTCGCCGAGGAAGGCTACGTGCTCGCCGTCCGGATCCTCGAGGACAAGAGCACCTACAACACGATCGAGGACACCACCGGCCGAATGCTCTCGCTGCGCGCCGGGGACGTGTTGGCCGGTACGCTCGGGTCGCGCCGCGCGCTGCGCGGCTACGCCGGCGTGGTGCCCAAACAGATCGCCGCGGGCGACGCGCTGCACGTGCTCAACCTCGGCGGCATCCTGGGCCACTGCACGTCCGCAAATCCTGAAATCGGTCCGCCGTTTCGGGCCGAGGTCCTGGGCGCGGTGCTCGCCTTCCCCGAGCTGGGCGATCGGGTCGGCCGGCCGGCCCACATTCGCGACCACTCGATCCCACCCGCCAATCAGCTCGAGAGCACCGTCCCCGTGGTGTACGTCGCCGGGAC
>JBOHST010000228.1:0-6501 GCA_050733375.1 Gemmatimonadales bacterium | reverse complement strand
CTCGGCGCGGGCGACGTGACGCGCGTCGGGCCCGAGCTCTTGACCCTGCTCGGCGCGGGAGCGGTACGGTGAGCGTCCGGTGGCGCATCGCCGGCGCGCTGGGCGCCGCGCTCGTGCTGTGGCTCGGCGCGCCACACTTGCTGCGCGGCGTGGGATTCTTCCGGGTGCGGCAAATCGAGCTCGTCGGGCTGCGCTACCTGGCACCCGGGGCGGTGATGGATGCGCTGCACCTCGCGCCGACGGCGAGCGTCTTCGACGACACCGAACGCCTGATCACGCGGGTGCGCGAAATGCCGGGAATCGCCGACGCGCGCGTGACGCGGCGACTGCCGGGTGTGCTGCGCGTGGTGGTACGGGAGGTCGAGCCCGTGGCCCTGGTGGCGCGGGGGGGGGCCGAGCAGCGCACCCTGGTGGCGGTGGACGGGGGTGGTCGGGTGCTGCCGTACGATCCGTCTCGCGTCGCGCTCGACCTGCCGATCGCGGCGAGCGCCGATTCGGCGCTGGTTGGCGTGCTGGCGCTGGTGCGGTCGGTGGATCCGACGCTGTTCGAGGAGATCACCAGCGCCCGCGCCGGCCGGAGTACGGTCGTGCTGCAGCTGGGGTCGCGCCGTGTGCTGATGGCGCGCGATGCCGGACCGGAGATCATTCGCGCGGTGGTGCAGGTGGCTCAGGATCTGGCGGCGCGTGCGCGCCCCTACGCCGAGCTCGATGCGCGGTATGCCGGTCAGATCGTGGTTCGGCGGTCCACGGGAGGCAGCACGTGAGCCGCGACCGTCGGCTGGTGGCCGGGATCGACCTCGGCAGCACCAAGACCTGCGCCGTGATCGCCGAGGTCGTGGGCGATCTCCCCCGCATGCCCCTGGCCAAGGTGCTGGGCGTCGGTCTCGCCAAGAACAGCGGTGTGCGCCGCGGGGTGGTGCGCGACATCGAGGAGACGACCCGGTCGGTGACCGCGGCCTTGCGCGATGCCGAGCGCATGTCGGGCGTGAAGGTGGCGGCGGTCACCTGCGGCATCGCCGGCGAGCACGTCTCGGCGCGCGGATCCTCCGGGGTGGTCGCCGTCAACGGCGACGAGATCACGGCGGGGGACGTGGCGCGGGTGAACGAGGTGGCGCGTGCCGTGTCCCTGGGGCCGGATCAGGAGCTGCTGCACGACATCCCGCAGGAGTACATGGTCGATCAGCAGCGCGGGATCTCGGACCCGGTGGGGATGACCGGGATGCGGCTCGAAGTCGAGATGTACCTGGTCACCGTGCAGGCGACCGCCGCGCAGAACCTGCGGAAGGCCGTGCAGCGCGCCGGCTACCGCGTCGCCGACCTGGTGCTCGAGCCGTTCGCGGCGTCGTACGCGGTCCTCACGGAAGACGAGAAGGAGCTGGGCGTCGCGCTGGTGGAAGTCGGCGGCGGCTCCACCGGGGTCGCAATCTTCCACGAGGGGAAGATCCGACACGTCGCCTCGCTGAAATACGCCGGCGCGCACGTGACCAACGACCTGGTGCAGGGGCTCGGCGTGACACAGGCCGACGCCGAGCGGCTGAAAGAACGGCACGGCATCGCCTACGCGCCGCTGGTGGATTCCGCGGAGATGATCAACCTGCCGTCCACCCCGGGGCAGGGCGCGCGCCAGGCGTCGCGCGAGCTGCTGTCGCACATCATTCACCAGCGGCTCGACGAGATCTTCCAGCTGGTGGGGCGCGAGTTCGAGCGCGCCGGGTACGGCGGCGGACGGTTGCCGGCCGGGGTCGTGCTGACGGGCGGGACGGCGCATCTGCCGGGCATGGTGGAGCTCGCGCGGGAAGTGTTCGCCGTGCCGGTGCGGGCCGGCACGCCCGAGCTCGGTATCTCCGGGCTGGTGGACAGCGTGCAGGCCCCGCGCTACGCGGTACCGGTGGGCCTCGTGCTGTACGCGGCGCGACGGATGGCGCAGGGCACGGGGGGACACAGTGTCATCGCCGGCAACGGCGGCGTCGAGCGGATGCTGGGACCGCTGAAGCGATGGCTGCAGGACTTCTTCTGATCGAGGGCACGAGAGAGCCATGATCTTCGAACTGGAAGAAACGGGGGCGCAGAACGCGCGCATGAAAGTCGTCGGCATCGGCGGCGGCGGTGGCAACGCCCTGAACCGCATGATCGACGAAGGCGTGATCGGCGTCGAGTTCATCGCCGTCAACACCGACGCGCAGTCGCTCGAGAAGAACCGCGCCGGCGTCAAGGTCCAGATCGGCAAGAAGCTCACGCGCGGGCTGGGCGCCGGCGCGCGGCCCGAGATCGGCCGTCAGGCGATCGAGGAAAACCGCGACGAAGTGCTGCACGCGCTCCAGGGAGCGGACCTGGTGTTCGTCACCTGCGGCATGGGCGGCGGCACCGGGACCGGGGCCGCGCCGATCATCTCGCAGACGGCGCGCGATCTGGGCGCCCTCACGATCGGTATCGTCACCAAGCCGTTCCTGTTTGAAGGCCGCAAACGGATGCGCCAGGCGGAAATGGGTATCGCCGAAATGCGCAAGCACGTGGACACGATGATCGTCGTGCCCAACGAGCGGCTGCTCGCGGTTGTGGGGAAGGGGATTCCGTTTCAGGATGCCCTCAAGAAGGCCGACGAGGTGCTGCTGCACGCTACGCAGGGCATTTCGTCGATCATCTGCGTCACCGGCCTCGTCAACGTGGACTTTGCCGACGTCCGCACCGTCATGCAGAACGGCGGCACGGCGCTGATGGGCACCGGGATGGGGCGCGGCGAAAACCGCGCCATGGAGGCCGCGCAGCAGGCAATTTCCTCGCCACTGCTCGACAACATCTCGATCGCGGGGGCCACCGGCGTCCTCATCAACATCACCGGCGGGGACGACGTCACGCTGGGAGAAGTCACGCAGGTGAGCGAAGCGATCCATGACGCCGCCGGCGACGAGGCGGAGATTATCTTCGGGGCCGTGCCCGATCCGGCCATGCACGGCGAGCTGCGTGTCACGGTCATCGCCACCGGCTTCGATCGGACCAGCGTAGAGGCCGAAACGCCGGCGGGCGCCGGGGCGGCGACCCGCCCGGCGGCGGGTGTCCTGCCGTTCGAGAAGCGGCCGGCGCGGCCCACCCCTGTCGCCCCGCCGGGGTTCGCCAAGCCGGCCGAGACCCCCAGGAAGCCGTCGGGTCCCGGACAGCCGGAGGTCAATGAGATGGAGATTCCGACCTTTATTCGCCGGCAGATGGACTGATGATCCGACACCCGCGCCGCGTCGTGGCGGCGCTGATCCTCGGGGGCAGCGTCCTCGGGTGGGCGACGCGCGCCTGGCTCAGGCAGCGACCGATGAGCGCGCCGCCAATTCGCGTCACCGAAGCCTATCGGGAGTTCGCGGACACCCTGGGGCAGCGGGAAACCCTGTCCGACGTCCTGGCGCGCGCCGGGGTCACGGGCCAGCACTACGCGGCGTTCCTCGCTGCCGCCCGGAGGCTCGACGCCAGACGGCTGCGCGCGGGACTCGTGTTCCATTTCCGTCGCACCCTCACCGATTCTGTCGCTGACGTGATGATGGTGCGCCTCGGCCCCGAGCGGCGCCTGTGGTACGCCCGGGGCGCGGCGGGTTGGATCGAACGCGAGGAGCAGATCCGCTGGACGCCGGAGCGGTTGCGGGTCCAAGGTAGGATCGCCACCTCACTGTACGACGCGCTCGACGCCGTCGTGCCGGACTCCGTCCTCCTGCCGCCCGACCGCCAGGCGCTCGCATGGGCAATCGCCGACGTCTACGACTGGGAGGTGGATTTCACCCGGGATGTGCGTGCAGGCGACGGCTTCGAGGTGCTGTTCGAGCGATTGGTGTCGCCGGAGGGCGAGCGCCGCTTCGGCCGCATCGTCGCCGCACGGGTGAATGTCGCGCGCACGCCGAGTTACGCATTTTATTTCGCAACCGACACGATCTCGCTGCGAGGAGAGTTCTACGACGACCGCGGGCGGTCGCTCAAGCGCGCCTTCTTGCGGGCGCCGCTGCAGTTCCGCCGCATCTCGAGCCGCTTCGGCGGACGCGTGCACCCGATCCTGCACACCTACCGTCAGCATGCGGGCGTCGATTTCTCCGCCGCCTACGGGACCCCGGTGCGGGCGACGGCGGACGGCATCGTCACGCGCGTCGGGCGCGACGGTGGCTATGGCAATCTGATCGAGCTGCGTCATGCCAACGGCATTCGCACGCGCTACGGCCACCTCTCCGGGTTCGCACGCGGGCTGCGCCCTGGGGCGCGCGCGACCCAGGGCGAGACCATCGGGTTCGTCGGATCGACGGGGCTCTCCACCGGGCCGCACCTGCATTATGAATTCCTGATCAACGGCCGACCCGCGAATCCGCAGCGCTCGAACGCCGGTACCGGCGCGCCGGTCCCGCGCGATCTCCAGGCCGCGTTCGATTCGGCCCGCGCGCGACTGGCGCTCGCGCTGGAGCCGCCGCGGGCCGCGGCTGGCGTCGTCAAGGTCGATTAACTTCGGTTCCATCCGTGGAGCTCTATCCCGCCGTTGACGTTCGGGGCGGGCGGGTCGCGCACGTCCGCTTGGGGAACGCGCCCGCCCCCTCGGTGTACGGCGACGACCCGGTCGCGGCCGTGGCCCGGCTCGCGGCAGCTGGGGCGCGCTGGGTACACCTCGTCGATCTCGACCGCGCGCACGGCACCGGTTCGAATCGCGAGCTGATGCGCGCCGTCCTCGCCGCCGCACCGTTGCAGGTGCAGATCGGCGGCTCGTTGAGTACGGAGGAGGCGATCGAAGAAATGTTGGCCTGGGGCGCGGCGCGTGTGGTCATCGGCTGCGCCGCGGCCGCGACCGAGCCATCGCTCGTCGGGCGACTGGTACGCCGGCACGGCGCCGAACGGTTCGCCGTGGGCGTCGAGACCACCGACGGGTGCGTCACTCCACGGGCTGGCGGTTCCGTTCCCGGGATGCCCGTTGCACTTCTCGCCCGTACTATCGTCGATCACGGCGGCCGCCTCGTCGTGTACACCGACATCGCGCGCGACGGCATGCTCACCGGGCCCGATACGACCGGCGCACAGCTCCTGGCGACCCTCGGCCTCGAGGTGATCGTCAGCGGTGGTGTTGGGTCCCTCGCGCATGTTCGCGCCGCCCGCGCGGCGCGACTGGCGGGCGTCATCGTCGGGCGGGCCATGCACGAGGGACGGCTCTCCTTGCAGGAGGTGCTGGCGTGCTTGGCCGACTGACGCTCGGGTTCGCGTTGCTCCGGTCCCTCGGCCTCGGCGCGCTGCTGTTGCTGCTCTTCAACCCGACCCGTACCAGTCCGGCCGGGACGATCACCCCACCGCTCGTGTTGCTGGACGCCTCACTCAGCATGCGCGGGGAAAACGGGCCGTGGCAGGCCGCCTTGGACAGTGCCCGCCGCCTCGCCGGCACCGGCGGTGGCGTGATTTGGCGTTTCGGCGATGCGGTCACGGTGTTCGACACCGGCCCGCCGTGGGCGGGCGCCAGCCGTCTGGCTCCCGCGCTCGCCGCCGCGGGGGCGCGCGGCGGGCCCCTGGTCGTGGTCACCGACGGCGCGATCACGGACACCCTCGAGCTCCCGGCCGACCTGCGGCGCCGCCCACGCATCGTCGTATTGCCGCGCGCGCCGTTCTTCGACGCGTTCGTCGCCGCCGTGGACGCGCCGCGCCGCGTGAGCGCCGCCGACACGATCCGGCTGCGCGTCGCGTATGGCACCGCCGGCGTCCGCGCGGCGGTCGCGACGCGCACCGCAACCCTCACCATCTCCTCCGGGGGACGGCGGCTCGCCGCCCGCGCTGTGGAGCTGCCCGACAGCGGCGTGCTGACCACCGAGCTGACGTTTCCTGCGGCGCGACTCCCCACCGCCTGGTCCGCCCTCGACGTGCGCCTCGACGGCGCGGGCGATCCCGAGCCGCGCGACGACGCACGCCGCATTGCCATCGATGTGAGCCCGCAACCGACCGTCGTCGTGCTCGGCGCGCCGCCCGACTGGGAATCGCGCTTCTTCGCGAAGGCCATCGCCGATGTGGCGAAC
The DNA here is from genome assembly GCA_050733375.1 of Gemmatimonadales bacterium. Taxonomy (GTDB): domain Bacteria; phylum Gemmatimonadota; class Gemmatimonadetes; order Gemmatimonadales; family GWC2-71-9; genus DASTHG01. Next base: position 493 of record JBOHST010000228.1, on the reverse strand, counting down.
GTTCCGGTCAAGGTCTTTGTCGAGACCGAGCCGGGGCGTTGGCGGGACGGTGCGACCCTCGCCCTGGTCGCGGGGGATGTCGTCGTTCGCGCCGCGGCAGGCGCGCGGCTGCTGGCGCTGTTCGGGGAGCCGCGGCGTCTCGCGGCCTACCGACGACGCGCGGGCCTCATCGTGTGGCCGCTCGCCACAGAGCGCGCGGCGGACTGGTACGTCGATCCGCCGCCCGCCTCGCCGCTCGCGGGTGCCCTCGCCGGCATCGCATGGGACTCGCTTCCCCCCGCCTCGGGGCTCGCCGACCTGCCGACCGACTCGGGGGCGATGGTGCTGCTCAGCGCACGGCTGGCCCGTCGTGGCGCCTCGCGACCACTTGCCGTGCTGCACGATTCCGCCGGTGTTCGACAGGTTTCCGTCGCGGGAGCCGGTCTATGGCGCTGGGGGTTCCGCGGTGGCGCGCCGGGGGAGGCCTACCGCGCCTTCGTCGCCGCCATAACCG
>JBOHST010000227.1:0-8721 GCA_050733375.1 Gemmatimonadales bacterium | reverse complement strand
CTATTGAACCGGCAGACGTTGCGGGATGCGGCGGCGAGCGCCGCCGCCCGCAACGCCGCGACCGGCTGTGCCAGCGTCCGGGCGGCGAGCCCGGCGAGTCCACCCGCCGCGATCAGTCCCACGAGGGTCGCGAGAACGAGTACCAGCGCGAGGTCCTCCTGTTGGCGGCGCACTGCCTCATCGTCCAGCAGCTGCGGCGCCGCCAGCACCACGCGCTCCAGCGAGCTGCCTGCCACGACCACGCGGTACCCAACCCGGGTAGGCCGACCGGCGGTGCGCTCGTCGGTCGTCGCTTCGAGCTCGTCCTCGAACTCGAAGCGGCGATACACCGGCGGGGCGAGGAACGGATCCACCAGCCCCAGCTCCCCGAACACCGGCGCGCTCGTCCCCGTCAGCCGGCCACCGCGATAGGCCCAGAGATCGGCGTCGAGACGACGACCCAGCTCCGCGACGGTGGCCGCCAGCGCTGCCGCGTCACCCGGCGGCGACTCGCCGGCGCTCGCCGCCGCATCCCGCAACGTCTGCCGGTTCAATAGATCGCCGCCCACGCGCGTCGTGTCGCCCAGCCGGGCGAAGCTCGACAGCGCGAAGGCGAGCACGGGCACGATGAAGAAGGTGGCCAGTGCGAGCGTGAGCCGGCCCCGGAAGCTTTGCAACGCCCGACGCGGCGACGGCAGCCGCGCCATCCAGCCGTCGGCGATCACATGGCTCAGCATCCACGCCGCCGCGAGCAGCGCGAGATCGACCAGCACCACCAGCACACCGCGAACCAGCAACACCCACGGTCCGCGCAGATCGACGCGCACCTGCACGTGTCGCCGCCCACCCGGCAGCTCTACCTGCCGATCGCCACGCGCCGACCAACCGGCACGGACCCACTGCACCCGGTCCGGCACGGCCGTGAGCGTCGGGAGCGAGAGCGAGATCGTGTACGGCGGCTCCACCACGCGCTCGCCCCGCAGGAATCGGGCGACGCGGCTCGCGGGAACCAGGCGCGAACGCGGACCCACCCCTACTGTGAGAATGTGGCCGCCGGCGAGCGGAGCGGTCAGGACGTAGTGCAACCCGGGGACGCGATCCAACCGCTCCACGCGCGGACCGCTGTCCGGCTGGAGCCGCGCCAACGCCGCGAGCAGCGGCGTCGGCAGATCGAGCGCTGCGAGCCGCAGCTCGACTACCTGCTCGCCTGACTCGTTCCATGCAGCGAGCACCGTGGGGTAGTTGTCGGTCGCGAGCGGCGAAGCCTGCCACAAGACGTACAGATCGGCCGCCGTGAGCGGCGCCGGGTTGGCGAACACCTGACGGCCCATGCGTTCGAGCTCGGCGACGGCCAGCGGGTCCGGCTCGCCGCCCAGGCGGAGCGCGTCGCGCTCGGCGAGTGCGAGGCGACCCTCGAGCGCGGCGCCCCAGGTCACGAGCGCCGCGGCCGTGCCCGCCACCGTCGCGATCCCCAACAACGCCCAGCGGCGGCGCGCCGGGATGATCACGCCGACGAGCGCGGGGAGCCAGAGGAAGGTGTACCACTCGGGCCAGGCGCCCGAGGGACGCCACAGCCACAACCCCGCCACCCCCGCAAGCGCCGCCCAGGCGCACGAGGCCGCGATGGTCCATGGCACCCGGGTGGGCTCCGCGCCACCGCGGACCAGCGCGGACGCCAACAGCACCACCGCCATGCCCGCCGCCGCGAGAGCGGTTTCCCACGACAACCACAGTCCGAAGCTCACGCCCGACGCCGGCGGGGCGATCCCGCGCCCGAGGTAGCGCACGAGATACGGCGCGTACACGAGCAGCACGCCGGCCAGCACCACGCCCCACCAGCGGCGCGGTACACCGCGACGCCACAACGCCCCGGCGGCGAGCAGCCCGAGCACGGCGAGCGCGAGTAACGCGCCCGCGGAGGCACTGAAATCGCGCAGCAGCGGGCGGTAAAACGTCGCGGGGGAGAACAACAGCGGCGGCGGGACGGCCGGGCCAAAGAATGCCCGGGCGACCGTCCAGGCGGCGAGCAGCGTCACCACCCAGCGCCAGGGTCCCGGCGGGGCGACGATCAGCAACAGCGCAAGCACAGCGGCGAGCGCGAGCCCGGCCACACGCGCGACCCGACCCAGCGCGACCAGTTTTGCGTCGCCCTGTGACGGCGGCCGCGGGCGCACCGTGAACAACACCGGGCTCGCGTCGCACCGCGCCGCGCAGAATTCGAATTCGTCGGAGTCACGCGGCGCCAGTCCGGGCGCCGCCACCTCCAGCTCGACGCCGTGCGCCTGCGCGAAGATGACCGACAGCGCGCCGCCGCGGTCGGCCACCGCGGGGGCGGCGTCGAGCAGCACGGTCCCGATCGCGGTTCGCCCCGCCGTCGCCTGGCGCCGCGCCTCGAGGGTGACGTAGAATGGGGTGATGACCGCGCGCAGCTCCGTCGTGTCGTGGACCGGGACCGTCCGGCGCCGTCCCGCCCAGGCGAACGGCTCGCCATCCGGCTCGAGCACGACGACGCCGCGCTCCAGCGCGGCGGGGCCATCGGTCAGGGCGGCGGCGAGACGGTCGAACGCTTCGCGCGACTCGAGCGACGCCGCCGTCCCGCCCCGCTCCACCAGGCGACGCGCTTCGAACACGGCATCGCCCAGAGTCGTCTCGAGCTGGCCCGAGGCCGCGGTCACCCGCGCTTCCCGGAGCACCGGCCAGCAGCACTCGATGCGGCGCACGTCGCTCACCCCGACCACCAGCACGATCCCCAGCACGAGACTCGCGAGCCCCGCGAGCAGGGCCGGCACGCTCCAGGGCCGCTGGGTCAGCGCGAGCGCCGCCGCCACCAACGCGGCCGCGCCGGCGAGCCACACCCATCCCGCGCCGAGGCTGTGCAGCCATTCGGCCGCCGCCAGCGCCGTGAGGACGCCCGCGATCACCAGATGAGCGCGCCGCTGCACCTCAAGCTCCTCGGTCCGGAAGACATCCGCCTGCACCTCGCACGGGATTCGCGCTTGCTCATTCCCGTCGGCACCTGCGAGCAGCACGGTCCCCACCTGCCGTTGGGCTGCGACACGGTTATCGTCGAGCGGCTGGCCGACGACCTTTCAGCCGAGTTTGGGGTGCTGCGCGCCCCAACCGTCGAATACGGCGTCAACACGGCCACGCGGCGCCCGTTCCCCGGCAACGCGATGGTGCGGCGCAAAACCTTGCATCGCTGGATGAACGACCTGCTCGGCTCCTGGGAGGAGGCGGGCGTCGACCAGTTCATCATCCTGACCGCGCACGGCCACGATCCCCACCAGGAGGCGCTTTGCACCCTGCGGACCAACCGCGCGCGTGTGTTCACGGTAGACGTCTTCGCCCTCGATCTGAGTGACCTGCTGCTGGACCCCGATTCACCGACCCACGGCGGCGAGCTCGATACCTCGCTGCTGCTCTACCTCGCGCCCGAGCTGGTGCGGATGGAGCGGGCGCTGGACTTCCTGCCACCCGACGCCCAGGGGCGCCGCCACATGCGTGGCCTGACGCGTCCCCTCCCGGCACTCTCGCCGGGATCGCTGGGCCGGCCTACCCTCGCGACGCCAGAGAAGGGCGAGCGCATCTATAAGATGATCCGGGAGCGCGTTGCAACGCGAGTTCTCGCCGCCGCCACCGCATGATCCACCTGCTGGCCGCGCTCGCGCTGGGTCAGGCCCCGACCATGCTCGACGACGGAACGTTGGTGATCCGGGTCGACACGCAAGAGGTGGCCCGCGAGCGGTTCCGCCTGGTCTCCCGAGCCGGCCGGGACGGGTCCACCGGCTGGATGCTGGCCGCCAGCGCCCGCTGGGTCGTCGACGGCCGGTTGACGGTGCTCGCTCCGGTGCTCGACGTGACGCCCGATTCCGAGCCCGGCGCCCTGACATACGACGTGAGCGCCGGCGGGACTTCGCAGCGCATCACCGGCCAGCGCAGCTCCGGCCGCTACACCCTGCGCTACACGGCGCCGGGAATCGAACGAGCGCGCGAGCTCGCCGTGCGACCGCCCGCAGTGGTGCTGGACGATTCCGTTTTCGCGCCGCTGCTGTTCGCGGCCTGGCGCGCCGGTTCCCCGTCCGCTGCGCGAACCGTGACCGGGATCTTCCCCCGCGCACCCAGATCCGTCGCCCTCACCGTGACCGACCTCGGTGTGGCCACGACGACGCTGCATCACGAACCCGCCACATTGCGGCACATCACCGTCAGCGGCGGTCCAGACGGCCCGATCCACGTATGGCTGTCGCCGGCCGGTTACATAATGAAAGTGGAAATCCCCGCGCTGTCGCTGAACGCCGAACGACTCCCCGCCTGACCACTCCACATAACCCGTTGGAGCGTTTAGTTTTCGCTCTTTCCGGGACGAACCGTCCCAACGCGAAACCGGACCGAGCCCGAACGCGTACAGGGCACGGCTCGCAGTACGTTCCGCAAGGTCAAAAACACAGCTCAGTCAGCCAGGAATCGCATGCGACATCTCCTGTTCACGCTCGGTCTGCTCGGCGCCGCTGGCAGCGTCAACGCCCAGCGGGCCGCGCCCGCGACGCTCTCGCTCGCCGATGCAATCGCCATTGCCCGAGACCACAACCCGACCTATCGCCAGACGGTGAACAATCGCGGGCCGGCGGCGTGGGCGACCCGCAACGCGTTCGCCAGTTTACTGATCCCTCAGGCGTCGCTGTCGGGGAGCCTGGGCTACTCGGGCACCGGCTCGCAACGATTTCTCACGTCGAACTTCTCGCAAAGCTACGCCACGGTGAACTCGAGCTATTCGCTCGGGCTCGACTGGACCCTGTCGGGCGCGACGCTGTCGCAGCCGGGCCTGCGCAAGGCCGAGCTCGCCGCGGCCGATGCCGACATCGACGGCGCGCGGGCGACGCTCGAGAGCGCCGTGACGCAACAATACCTGACGGTGCTGCAGGCGCGGGACAACGTGGATGTCGCCGAGCGACTCGTGGCGCGCGACGAGGAATTCCTGAAGCTCGCGCAGGCCCGTCACGCGGTCGGTCAGGCGACGTTGATCGACGTGCGCCAGGCCCAGGTGGCGCGCGGGCAGGCGCAGGTGTCCCTGCTGCGCGCCCGCACGGCGCAGCGCGTCGAGAAGTTGCGCCTGTTCGAGCAGATGGGGATCAGCGCTCCCATGGCGACCGACTCGGTCCAGTTGACCGACAGTTTCGTGGTGCAGGCTCCCGCGTGGGAGATGGAGGCGCTGCTCACGATGGCCGAAGGCCAGAATCCAGCGCTCCAGGCCCTACGGGCGCGTGAGCGCTCGGCGGCGTGGGGCGTGCGCGCCGCCGCGGCCAACTGGGGGCCGTCGGTGTTTCTCTCGGCCGGCTGGTCGGGCTTCACGCAGGCGTTCGCCAAACCCGGCGACTTGAACCAGGTGATCCTGGGACAGCAGGTCGCCGCCGGATCGCAGTACAACGCCTGTCAGGAGAACAACACGATCCGGGCGACGAGCGGGCTCGCGCCGCTGGACTGCAGCGGGTTCGTGTGGAGCACCACGCAGGAGCAGGCGCTGCGGGACCAGAACGACATCTTCCCGTTCAGTTTCATCGGGCAGCCGTTCCAGGCGCGGCTCACGGTCAGCCTGCCGCTGTGGACCAACTTCCAGCAGCCGCAGCAGGTGGCCCAAGCGAAGGCGCTGCGCCAGGACTTGGAGGAGGGCGTGCGCGCACGCGGGCTGGGCCTGCAGACGGAAGTGAGCCAGGCGTTCCTCACGCTGCAGACGGCCTATGAAGCGGTTGCCATCCAGGACACGAACCGCGTGCTGGGACGGGAGCAGGTCCAGCTCGCCACGGATCGTTACAAGGTCGGCTCGGGGACGTTCTTCGAGCTGCTCGACGCCCAGGTCGCCGCCCTGCGCGCGGAGACCGAGTACATCGCGGCGGTTTACGACTATCACCGAGCGGTCGCTTCGTTGGAAGCGGCGGTCGGCCGTCGGCTGCGCTAACCGGAGAGGAAGCGACACAATGTCCAAGCGGGGGAAAGTCCTGATCGGCCTCGGCGGCGTGGTGCTCCTGGTGGGACTCGTCGTGATGAGCGCGAGCGCCAAGCGCGAGCGCGGGGTCGAGGTGCGCATCGAGAAGGTCGGACGGCGCGATCTCGTGGCGGCCGTCACTGCCAGCGGGAAGATCCAGCCCACGTCCAAAGTGGACGTGAGTCCCGACATCACGGGCCGGATCACGCAGATCGTGGTGCACGAGGGCGACCTGGTCGAGAAGGGGCAGTTCCTGCTCCAGATCGACCCGACCATTTACCAGGCGGGTCTGCAGCGTGCCGAGGCCAACTACGCGTCGGCCCAGGCGTCGCTGGTGCAGTCCATCGCGAGCCGCGACCAGGCGGCACGGGCGCTGGATCGAACGAAGCAGCTCAAGCGGCAGGACCCGAATCTCGTCTCGAACGAGCAAATGGAGCAGGCGCAGACGGCCTACAACGTCGCCGAGGCGGTCGCCAATTCGGCGCAGCACCAGGTCGACCAGGCGCGCGCCGGCATGCGGGAAGCGCGCGATCAATTGGCGAAGACGCGGATCGTGGCCCCGATGACCGGTCGCGTCACCCGGCTCGCGGTGGAAGAGGGCGAGATGGCCATCCCCGGCAACTTCTCTCGCGACGTCGGGCTGTTGCTCACGGTCTCCGACCTGTCGGTGATCCAGACGCAGGTGAACGTGGACGAGACCGACGTCGTGCGCATCCATCTCGGGGATTCGGTGGAGGTGTCGATCGACGCGTTCCCCGATACCGCGTTCGTGGGTCGCGTCACCAAGATCGCCAACAGCGCGCTGTTGACGCAGGCCATCAGCGCCACCGGCTCCAACGATCGGGCGGTGGACTACGAGGTGGAGATCACGCTCGAGAACCCTCCCGGCGACGTGCGCCCGGACCTCTCTGCGACGGCGAGGATCATCACGGACACGCGCACGCAGGCGCTGTCGATTCCGATTATCGCGCTCACGGTGCGCGACAACACCCCGGTCGCGACGGAAACCCGCCGCGACACCGCCCAGGTCGGCAAGAAGAAGGAAGCCGAAGGCGTGTTCATCGTGGTCAACGGCAAGGCGTCGTTCCGCCCCGTGAAGGTCGGCATCGCGGGCGACGAGTACTTCGAGGTGCTCGACGGGGTGAAGGAGAACGAGGAGATCGTGGCCGGCCCCTATCAGTCCATCCGCGATCTCAAGGACGGGACGGCCGTCCGCCCCACCAAGCAGCCCACCGACTCGACCAGGCGGGCCGCCTCGTGAACCGCGTCCAGGAGTTCCGCACCGGCGACACGCCGCTGCCCGACGTCATCATCCTGACCCACAAGCTCGCGCGTCAGTACGACATGGGCTCGGAGGTGGTCGGCGCGCTGCGTGGTGTGGACGTCCAGATCCGGCGCAACGAGTACGTCGCGGTTATGGGACCCTCGGGCTCGGGCAAATCCACGCTGATGAATCTGATCGGGTGCCTCGATACGCCGACCGCCGGCGAGTACTGGCTCAACGCCCAGAAAGTTTCCGACCTGTCGGATGACGAGCTGGCCCGCATCCGCAACAAGGAGATCGGGTTCGTGTTTCAGACGTTCAACCTGCTGCCGCGGGCGTCGGCGCTGCACAACGTGGAGCTGCCGCTGATCTACGCCGGCGTCGGCGCGCGGCGGCGGCACGAGCGCGCCGCGACGGCCCTCACCCGGGTCGGGTTGGGCGATCGGATGGACCACAAGCCCAGCGAGTTGTCCGGCGGCCAGCGCCAGCGGGTGGCGATCGCGCGGGCGCTGGTCAACGAGCCGAGCATTCTGCTGGCCGACGAGCCAACGGGCAACCTCGACTCGACCACCAGTCAGGAGATCATGGAAGTATTCGCCGAGCTGCACCGCCAGGGGCAGACCATCGTGATGGTCACCCACGAGGCCGACATCGCGGCGCACGCCGCGCGCGTGGTCACGCTGCGCGACGGCCTGGTGGCGACCGATCAATTGAAGGCGGCCTGAGTGGCGTTTTGGGACGCGGTCCGCCTGGCGTTGCAGACGCTGCGGGCGCAGAAGCTGAAGAGCGGCTTCTCGCTGATCGGGGTGTTCATCGGCGTGTCGTTCCTGATCGGCGCGTGGTCGATCGTCAACGGCATCAACCAATACATGACCGACAAGTTCGCCGGCACGATCATCGGCGTGAACACGTTCCACGTGCGCCGCCGGCCGAACTTCACGCCGAACGTCAGCGACTCGACTTGGCGCGCCTGGGCGCGCCGTCCCCGCATCACCTTCCGCGACGCGGAAGCCGTGGCCGCCGGCATCACCGTCCCGGTGCTCACCGCGTGGCAGTCGACGGACAACGTGACGGTCGAAGCCAACAACAAGCAGGTGCGGGACGCCGAGGTGACGGGCGCCACCGAGCGGTACTTCGAGATCAAGAACCTCACGATCGTCCAGGGTCGCGCTTTTTCCGCCCAAGAAGCCCGCGGCAGCGTGCCGATCGTCGTGGTGGGCGACGACGTGGCCGAAAAGCTGTATCCCGGGCGCGACCCCGTCGGCAAGCAGCTCCGCATCGGCGGCCGTCCCTATCGGATCGTCGGCGTCGTCGAGAAGCAAGGCAAGCTGTTCGGCTTCTCGCTCGACCGCTTCGTCGTGGCGCCCGCGCGCTCGCCGGTCCAGGATCTCGTGAACCCACCGGGCGTGGTGGACGCGCTGATCGTGAAGGCGAGCACTGTCGAGCTGATGCGGGAAGCCATGGCGCAGGCGGAAGGCATCATGCGGAGCCGCCGCCA
>JBOHST010000226.1:0-10482 GCA_050733375.1 Gemmatimonadales bacterium | reverse complement strand
GGTTGGAGCGTTTGAGCACCCTACCGCTGAGCGAACGCGAGCGCCAGGTTTTGGGCGCCGTCATCGAGACATACGTCCAGACCGCCGAGCCGGCCGCCAGCCGGACGATCGCGAAGCGGTTTGGCCTTGGCTTGTCCGCCGCGACGATTCGCAACACGATGAGCGACCTGGAAGAGAAGGGGTACCTCTATCACCCCCACACTTCCGCTGGTCGCATCCCGACCGACCGCGCCTACCGCATGTACGTCGACGCCCTGATGCACCCGTCGGAGCTGTCGGCCGATCAGGCGCACCAGATCCGCGAGGAGCTCGTCGGTCCCCGGAACGCCGTGGACCAGGTGCTCGCGCGCGCGGCCCAGGTCCTCGGCGTGCTCACCCAGGAACTGGGCATGGCGGTGGGTCCCTCGCTCGACGAGGTCTTGTTGGAGCGACTCGAGCTGCTGCAGGTGACGAGCGAGCGGCTGCTCCTGGTGCTGACGCTGAAGAGCGGGGCGGTGCGGACGATTTTCGTCGAGGTGCCGTCCCAGATGGCGGCGGCCGCGGTGGCGCAGGTGGCCGTGGTGTTGAACGAGCGGCTCGCCGGGCTGACGTTGCGGGAGATCCGCGGCACGCTCTCCGATCGGCTGCGCGACGCCACGGGAACCGCGGAATCCACTGAGTTGTTGAACATTTTCGTGCAGGAGGCCGACGAGCTGTTCGACGTCCCGGCCGCGGGCGTCGGTGGTCCTTTCGCGGACGGCGTGCTGCTGTCGTCGGCCCAACTGCTCGCCGGGCAGCCGGAATTCGCCACCGCGGAGCGGCTCCAGGGGCTGCTCGAGGTGACCGAGCGCCGCGACCGGCTACGCCGGGCGCTCGCGGAGCGCACCTCACCCGGGCTCACCATCACCATCGGCAGCGAGCACCAGGATCCGAAACTCGCCGCGTTCACGCTGGTGACGTCGTCGTACCGCTCCGGGCCGCTTTCCGGCGTGATCGGTGTGCTCGGGCCGACCCGGATGCCGTATGAGAAGATCGTGGCGCTGGTGGACCACACGAGCCGCCTGGTGGAGGAGCTGCTGCAATGAGCCGGCGACACGGCGATTTCTACTCCGTGCTCGGCGTGCCGCGCGACGCGTCCGAAGCCGACATCAAGAAGGCCTACCGCAAGCTCGCGATGGAGCACCACCCCGATCGCAACAAATCGCCCGGGGCAGAGGAGCGCTTCAAGGAAATCACCGAGGCGTACGAAGTGCTACGCGACGAGGAGCAGCGCGCAGCCTACGACCGTTTCGGCGAGGCCGGATTGCGCGGCGCGGGGTCGCCGTTCGGCGGAGGATTCGCGCATTTCGACCTCTCCGAGGCGCTGAACATTTTCATGCGCGACTTCGGCGCGCTGGGCGGCTTTGATGCGTTCTTCGGCGGCGGCGAGCGGTCGCGCCGCGACCGCCGGCGCGGGCCCGACCTCAAGGTGTCGCTCAAGCTCACGCTCGCCGAAGTCGCGACCGGGAGCAGCAAGTCGCTGAAGTTGCGCACCCTCGATACGTGCGGAACCTGCCAGGGCAGCGGCGCGAAGCCGGGCAGCAAAGCGACCACGTGCGGCACCTGCGGCGGGTCAGGCGAAGTGCGCCGCGCCGCCCAATCGATGTTCGGTCAGTTCGTCTCGGTCTCACCATGCCCCACCTGCGCGGGCGAAGGGACCGTCATCCGCGAGCCCTGCGCGACGTGCCACGGTGAGGGCCGGGTAAAGGCCGAGAAGACGGTGCAGATCGACGTGCCCGCCGGAGTCGCCGACCATCACTACCTCACGGTACGCGGGCAGGGCGTCCCCGGGCCGCGGAACGGTCCGCCCGGCGACCTCATTGCCGTCCTCGAGATCGCCGAGGATCCGCGGTTCGAGCGTCACGGCGACGACCTGGTCTACGACCTCCCCGTCTCATTCAGCCAGGCAGCTCTCGGCGCGGCAGTCGAGATTCCGACTCCCTACGGGTCGGCGCCGCTCAAGGTGCAGCCGGGTACGCAAACCGGCACGATCTACCGCCTCCGTGGCAAGGGGCTTCCCCGCCTCGGGGAGGGCGGTCGGGGCGACCTGCACGTGCGCGTCCAGGTGTGGACACCGACGCGGCTGTCGCCGGAGCAAGAGCAGGTGTTCCAGGAGCTCGAGAAAGTCGAAGGCGAGCCGCCGGCAGACAGTCTGGGCCGGGGATTCTGGAACAAGATCCGGGAGGCCTTTGGGGCCTGAGCGCGCTGGATCGGGGGGTGGGATCGTGGCCGACTGCATTTTCTGCAAGGTAGTGGCCGGCGAAATCCCTGCCGCCATCGTGAAACGCACCGATCGCTTGCTCGCGTTTCGGGATATCAACCCTCAGGCTCCAACGCACATCCTGGTGATCCCGACGCAGCACGTCGCGTCGCTGGAACAACTCTCCGACGGTACACTGGTGAGCGAGATGGTGCTGTTCGGGCGCGACCTGGCCCGCGAAGCCGGCATCGCCGAGCGGGGCTACCGCGTCGTGTTTAACACCAATCCCGACGGTGGTCAGTCCGTCTACCACCTGCACCTCCACGTGCTGGGCGGGCGGTCATTGACGTGGCCGCCCGGGTAGGGCTAACTTGATTGGTCTTGGGTAGTTAGCTGTTCTACTAATTGCCTCATCGCCCAGGAAGGGGTGAGCGACCAGCGATGCCCGAAATCGTCATTCACGATGACGAGAGCTTCGAGCGAGCACTCAGGCGATTCAAGAAGAAGTGTGAGAAGGCGGGGATTCTGTCGGATCTGCGAAAGCATCGCCACTACGAAAAGCCGAGCGAACGCCGCAAGCGCAAAATGAATGCGGCGCGGCGCAAGAGCCGGCGCCCGCGCTTCGCCTGACATGCCGAGCCTCGGCGAGCGGCTGCAGGCCGCCCTGAACGAGGCGCGTAAATCCCGCGATCAGGCGCGCACGCTGCTTTTCTCGACTATCCTCGCCGACCTCAAGAACCGCGAATTCGCGCTGCACCACCCGCTCTCCGACGACGAAGGGCTCGAGGTCGTGCGCCGCGGCATCAAGCAGCGACGTGAGGCGGCGGAGCAATTCGCGGCCGTCGCTCGTCGCGAACGTGCCGACGCGGAGCTCGCGGAGGTCGCGGCGCTCGAGGTGTTCCTCCCTGCGCAGGTCCCGCCTGAGGAGATCCGCGCGGCCGTTCGCGCGGTGATCGCGGGCGGCGCCACGGACCTCGGCAAGGTCATGGGACAGGTGATGCCCCACTTCAAAGGGCGCGCGGACGGCAAGCTGATCAACCAGATCGCGCGCGAGGAGTTGTCGGCCGCCGTATGAGTGCGGGAGGCGGGATCTCACCCGCCGTGCTGGAGACCCTGGAATTCCCGGCCGCGTTGCAGCGGGTGGCGCAGCACGCCGCCGGTTCGCTTGGCGCGGCGCGGGTGCGAGCGCGGACCCCCGCCACGGACGCCGAGGGGATTCGTGATGCGCTCGCCCAGGTGGCCGAGCTGGCCGCGCTGGTGCTGACCGACGCTACCCTCCGCGCCGAACCCGTACCCGACCTTTCCAAGACCTTGGCACTGCTGCGCGTGCCCGGCAGCGTGGTCGAAGGATCGGCCCTAGCCGAGCTGGCCGTAGCGCTCGGAGCCGCGCGCATCGTTGCCACGCTGCTCGGACGGCTGGAGCGGGATGCGCCGCGCACCGCGCGGCTCAAAGCTCCGATGCCGCCGCGACAGATCGAGACCCGGCTGCGCGAAGCGATCGATCCCGAAGGCGCCGTGCTGGACGGAGCATCGCGGGAGCTCGCGCGCGCGCGCCGGGCGGTGCGCGAGACACGCCAGAAACTCGTGGGCCGGCTGGAGGGACTGCTCGGCGCGCTCGATCCGACGGAGCGGGCGCCCGACGCCGCCGTGACGGTCCGCAGCGGGCGCTACGTCATCCCGGTGCGCAGTACGGCGCGCGGGCGGGTCGGCGGGATCGTGCACGACGAGTCCGCGACCCGCGCCACCGTGTTTGTCGAGCCGCCCGAGGCGATCGAGCTGGGAAACGAGCTGCGCGCCCGCGAAGCGGAGGAGCAGCGCGAGGTGCTGCGGGTGTTACGCGAGCTGACCGACCTGGCGCGCCCGCACTACGATCCGATCGCCGCGGGGTGGGAGATGTGCGTGGCATTCGACGACCTCTGCGCGCGCGCCCGCTACGCAGTGGAAGTGAACGGGTTTGTCCCTGAGATCGGTGGTGGCTCTCTGAAGATCCGCGGCGGCCGCCACCCGCTCCTCGTGGGCGGCGAGACCGTTGTCGTGGCGTTTGACTTGGAGCTCGCACCCGACGAATGGACCGTCCTCATTTCCGGTCCGAACACCGGCGGCAAAACGGTTCTGATCAAGGCGGTGGGGCTGCTGAGCCTCCTGGCGCAGAGCGGAGTGATCCCGCCGATCGGGCCGCTGTCGCGACTCCCCGTGTTCGACGGGATCTTCGCAGACATCGGGGACCGGCAATCCATCGCGGCGAGTCTGTCCACGTTTTCCGCCCACGTCGCTGTGCTGCGCGACATCCTGGCCAATGCCGGGAGCGGCTCGCTCGTCCTGCTCGACGAAATCGGCAGCGGCACCGACCCGGCCGAGGGCGCGGCGCTGGCGGCGGCGTCGCTGCGCAGCCTCACGCGGCGCCGCGCCGTCACGCTCGCGACCACGCACCTCGGCGCCTTGAAGCGCCTTGCCTCCGAGACGGTGGGAATCGTGAACGCGTCGTTGCAGTTTGATGCCGAGTCGCTCACTCCGACTTACCGGTTGCTCAAGGGCGTCCCCGGTCGCTCTTACGGGCTCGCGATCGCCCGGCGCCTGGGCGTGCCGGGCGACGTGCTGGCCGACGCGGAACGCGCTGTACCGGAAACCGAACGGGCGCTCGATGCCCTGCTGGCGGACGTGGCGGCGCGCGCGCGCGCGCTGGACGAGCGGGAGCGGGTGCTGGCCGAGGCCGGCCTCGCCGCGGAGCAGGACCGGACGCGAATCGAGCATCGCGCCACGTCGCTGGCCGAACGGGAGCGCACGCTATCCGGTCGCGAGCGCACCCTCGACGCCAGGGCTCGAGACCAGGCGCGTGCGTACCTGCTCGAAGCGCGCAAGACCGTCGAGGCGGCGTTGGGCCAGGCGCGCGCCGCGGTGGACGAGGCAACGGCGCGCGAAGCGCGGCGGCAGCTGGAGCAGGCCATCGCGGCGGGAAACCGCGCATTGGATGAGGCGCGCGACGAAGGCCCTGGTCCACGCGAACGCGATGCACGGGTGGAGGTCGGGTCTCACGTGCGAACGCCCGTGGGATCGGTGGGGAAGGTTCTGGAATTGCGCGCCGACGGCCACGCGGCCGTCGAGGTCGGGAGCGTCCGCCTGGTGCTCGACGTAGCCGAGCTCCGGGTGGTCGATCAGCCGGCGGACGCTCCTCGACGTGAGATACGCCCGGCTGGACCCGACCGCAGCCCCGAGCGTCGCCCGACCGCGGATCGCGCCGGGACGGAGATCTCGCTCCGTGGGCTCCGTGCCGACGCAGCCGAGGCCGAATTGATCCGAGCGCTCGACGCGGCGGTGCTCGCCGACCTCCCGTACTTGCGCATCATCCACGGCAAGGGCACGGGTGCGCTCCGCGAGATGGTGCAGCGCGTGCTCGACGCCGACCCGAGGGTTGCGCACTGCGGCTTCGCCCCCGCCAACCAGGGCAGAGCGGGCGTGACCGTGGTGGAGTTCCGGGCGTGAGTCTCATCCCCGACGATCTCATCGAGCAAATCCGCGACGCAGCGGACATCGTCGGAATCATCGGGGAGCACGTCGAGCTGAAGCGCACCGGTTCGGATTTCCGGGGCTCCTGTCCGTTCCACGGCGGCACCCACCGCAACTTCGCCGTGGTCCCCAAAAAGGGGATGTTCCACTGTTTCGTGTGCCACGAGTCGGGAGACGTTTTCACATTCTTCATGAAACGGCTCGGGATGGACTATCCGACGGCGGTGCGCGAGGTGGCGCGTCGCGTCGGGATCACGATCCCCGAGCGAGGACCCACGGGCCCCGATCCCCGGGAGCCATTGTTCGCCGCCGTGGCCGCCGCCCACGATTGGTTCTCACGACAGCTGCACGACCACTCCGAAGCGCAGGTCGCGCGCGACTACGTGGTCTCCCGACAGCTCTCGCTGGAGCAGGCGACCGAGCTCGGCCTCGGCTACGCGCCGCGCGGCGGGGCTTTCGCCGAGGCGATGAAGACGCTCGGGGTGAAGGAGGAGGTGTTGCTCGAAGCGGGACTGTTGCGTCGCCGCGAGGACGGTTCGCTGGCGCCTCGGTTCCGCGGGCGACTGCTGTTCCCGATTCACGACCTGCGGGGCCGCGTGGTGGGCTTTGGTGGCCGCATCCTGGGCGACGGCGAGCCGAAGTACCTCAACTCCCCGGAGACGCCCATCTTCCACAAGGGCAAGCTGCTCTACCACCTCCACGCCGCACGCCACGCGATGCGCAAGGCCGATCGCGCGATTCTCGTCGAAGGCTACTTCGACGTCATTCGCTTGGCGCTGGCCGGGATCGAGGAGGTGGTCGCGCCCATGGGGACCGGCCTCACCGCCGACCAAGCCGGTCTGCTCAAACGGCACGCACCGCAGGTCGTGCTGTGCTACGACTCGGACGATGCCGGGCTGCGGGCCACGTTTCGCGCCGGCGACGAGCTGTTGCGGGCCGGCGTGCGTGTGAGTGTGGCGACCCTCCCGGAGGGCGAGGATCCCGACACCCTGGTCCAACGCGAGGGAGCAGCGGGACTCGAGGCTCTGTTGCGCGATGCGGTGGACGTATTGGAGCGCAAGATCCAGATCCTCGAACGCAAGCGGTTGTTCGAGACCCTGCCCGGACGCCGCCGCGCGCTCGATCGACTCCTGCCCACCATCCGCGCCGCGGCGGATCCGATCACCCGCGAGCTGTACCTCAGTCGGGTGTCGGAAATCGCGCACGTTCGGAAGGACGTTCTCGAGCGCGAGGCTGCCGGCAGCCTGCGGCACGACGTGCCGGGATCTCCCCCACCGAAGACCCCCGCCACCGGGCAGGCGACGCCCGCGCTGCCGGGAAACGCCGAGCGGGCCCTGCTCCTGGTCATGCTGCAGAGCGATGCCTGGCGCGACCGGGTGCTCGAGAAGGTGGATTCGGAAGAGATCGAGCACCCCGTCTATCGGGCGGTGTTCGAGGCGCTGGCGGAAGCGCGCACGGAGGAGCTGGACGGCGTGGCGGCGCGCACGTTCGAAGCGCTCCGTGCCGCAGGGGTGGTGGATGGGGAATCCGACGCGCTGTTCGATCGGGCGGTGAACTGGATCGAGGCGCGGCGGCTGGATCGCGAGCTGGAGCGGCTGGAGCGGGAGATCCCGCTCACCAGCGGCGTTGAGCAGGAGAAACTCGTGCGCGATGTGCAGCGGGTGAGTGCCGAGCGCAACAGACTGTTCCCACGATACAAGATTGCTTCCAGGAGGCGCGGTGCACCCGGATCTTGAAGCGTTGTTGGCGTTGCAGGAAAAGGATCGATCGGTGACGGAGGCGGAGCGGGCCCTGGCGGCGCTGGAGCCGGAGATCGGTCGGCTCGACGAGCAGCTCGCCGCCGCCGACCGGACAGTGCAGGCGGCGCGTCGGTCGATCGATGACGCGTTGCGCCGCCGGGACGAGCTCGAGGGAAAGATCACGTCCTACCGCACAATGCAGGAGCAGCGCCGCCAGCGGCTCGAGTGGGTGCGTGGCGCCAAGGAGGCCTCGACCCTCATGGCCGAGCTCGATCTGGCTCGTTCCGTTCTGGTCAAGGAAGAAGCCGAATTCATGCGCTCGGGTGACGCCGTGCGCGAGGCCGAGCGCAAAGCCGCGGAAGCGGAAAAGGCCCTGGTCGCGGTGCGCGAGGTACAAGCCGCCGAGCGCGAGCAGCTCGCCGGCCGCCGCGAGGCGATCCTGGCGGAGCTGGAGCGGGCGCAGGGTTTGCGCGGCCAGTCAGCGCAGGCGGTGAACGCCGCGCTGCTGGCACGCTATGAGCGCATTCGACGCGGCAAGGCGCCGTTGGCGCTGTACGCGCTCCACGGCGACGCATGCGGGCACTGTTTCACGGCGGTGCCGACGCAGCGGCGCGTGCTGATCCAGCGCGGCGCCTCGATCGAAGGGTGCGAGGCCTGCGGCGTGCTGCTGTACGGCGTGGAATGATCGTCCCGCGCTGGTCGGTCACGCGACAGCCGGATCCGGGCACGGTGGACGCGCTCGCGGCGGCGCTGTCGCTCCCCCGGACGCTCGCGGCGTTGCTGGTGCAGCGCGGATACGACTCCGCGAGCGATGCGCGCGCGTTCCTGCGGCCAGCCCTGGAGGGTCTCTCCGACCCGCTCGATTGGACCGACATGCGCCCGGCGGTGGAAGTCGTCGCGGGCGCGGTCCGGCGCGGAGATCCCATCCTGATCCACGGGGATTACGACGTGGATGGCCAGTGCGGCGCCGCCCTGCTCACCCGGATTCTGCGCGCCGCCGGGGCCGCCGCGCACGCGTTCGTGCCGCACCGAGTGCGCGATGGCTACGACTTCGGGGCCGCGGGGTTGGCGCGCGCCCAGCAGGTTGGAGCCCGGCTGATCATTACGTGCGACTGCGGCATCACGGCGCTCGAGCCCGTGCGGGCCGCGCGCGCGGCGGGGATCGACGTCATCGTCACCGATCATCACCTGCCGGGCGCCGCGCTACCGCCCGCCACGGCGGTGCTCGACCCACGCCGCCCCGACTGCCCCTCGCCCGACAAGAACCTGTGCGGTGCGGGCGTAGCGTTCAAGCTCGCTCAGGCGGTGGCGCCGGCGCTCGGCCTCCCCGCGCACTTGCCGTGGCATTTTCTCGACTACGTCGCCCTCGCCACCGTTGCCGATGTCGTACCGCTCACCGGTGAAAACCGCATCCTCGTGCGCCATGGTCTCAAGCTGCTCGCCACGAGCCGCTGGGCCGGGCTGGCCGCCCTGGTGGAGGCGGCCGGGCTTGCAGGGAAGCCGCTGCGCGCCGGGCACGTGGGCTACATCATCGCGCCGCGGCTCAATGCCGCCGGCCGGATCGGCGATGCCAACGACGGCCTGCGTCTGTTGCTCACCGATGATCCCGCCGAGGCGGCCCACGTGGCCCGCGAGTTGGAGACGCTCAATGCGCGCCGCCAGGAGATGGACCAGCGGATTCTCGCGGATGCGGAAACGCGACTCGCCGGCACCCTGGGCCCCGACGATCGAGCCATCGTGCTCGCGGCCGACGATTGGCATCCCGGCGTGATCGGGATCGTGGCGAGTCGGCTGGTGGAGCGCTACGGGCGTCCCACCTTCCTCATCGCCTGGGAAGGAGACACGGGGCGGGGGTCGGGTCGCAGTATACCGAGGTTCGACCTGCACGCCGCGTTACAGCGTGTCGGGCCCTGTCTCGAGAAATTCGGTGGCCACACCATGGCCGCCGGGCTCACCGTGCGCCGCGATCGCTTCGAGGAATTCCGTGTTGCGTTTGCGGCGGTCGCGGGCGAGCTGCTTCGCCCCGAGGACCTGGTACCCGCGCAGCGGATCGACCTCGAGCTGCCGCTCGCCAACCTGAGCGAGGATCTGGAGCGGCTGATTCGCCACCTCGAGCCGTGCGGCATGGGGAACCCCGCGCCGGTGTTCGGGGTTCGACGAGCCCGCGCCGTCGGTGCCCGTCGCGTGGGAACGAACCATCTGCGGTTTACGCTCGACGACGGCTCCGGCGTGCTTCCCGCGATCGGCTTTCAGGTGGCAGACTCGGTGCCCGACGCCTGGCTCACGCAGCCGCTCGATGTGTCGTTTCGCCTCGAGCGGGACGAGTGGCAGGGGCGCTCGACGCTGCAGGCGCGCGTCGCCACCATGGCCCCGAGCGGCGGGGTGGAGGCAGCGTGATCACGATCATCGCTGGCGGGTTCAAGAACCGGCGCCTCAAGACCCCGACGGGCGACAAGGTGCGGCCCACCGCCAGTCGGGTGCGCGAGGCGTGGTTCAGCATCCTGCAGCGCTCGCTGCGCGGCGCGCGGGTGCTGGATCTCTACGCCGGCTCCGGCGCGCTCGGGCTCGAGGCCCTGTCTCGCGGCGCCGTCAGCGCCGACTTTGTCGAAGTGAAGCGCAACGCCCTCGCGGCGCTCAAGGCCAACCTCAAGTCGCTCAAGGTCGAGGGGCGCGGCACCATCCACCGTGTCGACGCGCTCAAGTTCGCCGAGCAGCTGCACCCGGGGCAATTCGACGTCGCATTCGCCGATCCGCCCTATGCCAACGCCAACGACCAAACGGCCCGGCTCGTGGCGATGTTCCGCCTGGTGCCGTTCGCGCGCGTGTTCTCGATCGAGCACTCGGCCGACGCCCCGATACCCGGCGACGACACGCGCCGCTATGGGGACACGGCCATCACCTTCATTTACGCTCCATGAGCGTCGCGGGCGAGCGCCCGGTGCGGATCGCGGTCTATCCCGGGTCCTTCGACCCCGTCACCAAGGGTCACGAGGACCTGATCCGCCGCTCCCTCGCGTTCGT
>JBOHST010000225.1:0-3213 GCA_050733375.1 Gemmatimonadales bacterium | reverse complement strand
GCTTCCCGTGCTCGGCTGCTCGTGCCCCAACGGATGCGCCGCTGAGAAAACCGGCCAGACTGCCGAGACTCGGGTTGATCGTGTGTTCGGCGTGGCTGGAAAGCCGCTTGCGCAACACCAAAGCATTTGAAGTGTCGTGGCGACCTAATGGAATGCGCATAAGCTGCGGCCTGCGGCGGCCGCAGACAAGACAGACCCATTCCCTACCACGCGGCCGCCGCGGGCCGACAGCTTCATGCGCTGGTTAGGGTGCCGCCCCGCGTTTCTCTCCGCCAAAGAGCTCCCCATTCCTGCTCGCTGCGGTCGGGCGCGCCACCTTTGGGTTGCCTGCTTTGAAAGACGCGCCCCGACGGAACCCCCGCTGAGATATCCCCAATACAATCTAGGATCGGTTTGCGGTGCTGTGACCTGCGCACGAACCTGGCCCGGGCACCCCCAAAGTTCTTGGCCTCTAAAGGTCGTGGCAGCCTAACGAAACGCGCATAAGCTGCGACCTGCGGGCGCCGCAGACAAGATAGAGAGCTTCCCTTGGGCATTCCGCCGGAGGCGGCGACCGCAGGCCGCCAGCTTCATGCGCTGGTTAGATGGCCGCCACACTTCTCTCGCCCCGACAGAGCTCACCCGGGTATCTCGTTGCGCTGGGGCGCGGCACGGACTCATCCAGATCGGGGGCTCGGGCCCCGGGCGAATCGCCGCTGAGATGCCCGCCAGTGCGAAGGGACCTGAGTAGGGGTGGTTTTGCGTCATGGCTGGAACACCCCTCGAGCAACCCCAAAGCATTCGTGTTGTCGTGGCCATCTAACGAATCGCGCATAAGCTGCAGCCTGCGGCGGCCACAAACAAGACAGGCTTGCTCGACCAGGTGTGGCCGCCGCGGGCTGTCAGCTTCATGCGCTGGTTAGATTGCCGCCGCAATGTCCTCACCCCGAAAGAGCTTCCCCGATCATCTCGCCTGATTGGGGCGCGGCAGCGACCTCCCAGGCTCCGCTGCTCGCGCCCCGACGGACGCGCCGCTGAGATGACTGGCTGACCACTGAAAGGCGAACTGATTGAGTGTTGCGCGTAGCTGGAAAGCCGCTTGCGCAACCCCAAAGTATTTGAATTGTCGTGGCAATCTAACGAAACGCGCATAAGCTGCGGCGCCCTGAACGTACACTCAACAACGGGTGAACTCGCGCCGCCAGCTTCATGCGCTGGTTAGGCAGCACGCAGGTACAACCTGGGTACATAGGTGACAGATGTCCGGGCACATGGGTGACACTTGTCCTGACCCTCGTGGGAGGAGAAGTGATGCCCTGGAAGGAGACCGACCCCGTGCTCGAACGACACCATTTTGCCCAGGACCTCGACAGTGGCCAGTGGACGATGACCGAACTGTGCCTGCGCTACGGCATTAGCCGCAACACCGGCTACAAGTGGCTCGAGCGCTACCAGCAGGACGGGCCGCAGGGGCTCGTTGACCGGAGCCGCGCCCCGCGCTCCTGTCCCACCCAGACGCCCGCCGACGTCGTCGAGCTGATCCTCGAGGAACACACCCGGTTCGGCTGGGGCGCCCGGAAGATCTTGAAACGCCTGCGCACCCGCGACCCGAAGCGGGCCTGGCCCGCCCGCAGCACGATCTTCGACATCCTCGCGCGCCACAACCGCGTCCAGCCTCGGCTCCGCCGGCGGCAGTGGAAGCATCCGGGCGCCGCTCCGTTCAACACTACCGCCCCGAACCAGATCTGGACCATCGACTTCAAAGGCCAGTTCCGCACCCGCAACGGGATCTACTGTTACCCGTTGACGATCATCGATCACTTCAGTCGCTACCTGCTCGGCTGCCATGGGCTGCTGGACGTGGGCGGCGCCGGGGTGAAACCGCACCTCCGCCACCTGTTTCGCACCCGCGGTCTCCCCGACGCAATCCGCAGTGACAACGGGACCCCCTTCGCTTCCACCGGGATCCACGGCCTCAACCGCCTCAACGTCTGGTGGCTACAGCTCGGCATCACCCACCAGCGCATCAGCCCCGGTAGCCCCCAAGAGAATGGCGCCCACGAACGCCTCCACAAAACCCTCAAGGCACGCGCCACCCGGCCGCCGGCTGCGAATCTCAACACCCAGCAGCGTGTCTTCAACGCCTTCCGGCGCACCTACAACGAGCTGCGGCCCCACGAGGCCCTCGACGACGAGACGCCCGCCTCGCGCTGGGTGCCGTCAGCCCGCCCCTATCCCGAACGCATCGCCCCGCCGGAGTATCCCGGCCACTTCGAAGTGCGGCGCGTCAGTCGCGCCGGTACCTTCCGCCTTCACTCCGGCCAACACTTCCTGAGCCAGGCCCTCAACGACGAATACATCGGCCTCGAAGAAGTCCAGGACGGGCTCTGGAACATTCTCTACTACGAGACCCTCCTCGGCCGCTTCGACGAACCTACCCACACCATCACCGGGGCCCCCTCCCTCAAGAAAAAGTGTTAACCATGTCCCCGGACATTCTGTCAGCGATGTCCCCGGTTGCTCAATTAGACGGACCTCGGAGGAATCACCACCAGTCGGGGTGCCCATCGAACACCTCGTTGTGCGTGAGAGTCCTGAAGCCCGAGCCATCGGCGCGAATCACGCAGATCTCGAACTTCTCAAACTGCCTCCCAGGGCCGCAATTGAAAGCAATCTGTCTTCCGTCGGGGGACCAGGCGGGACGGCCGCCGCGTGGACCATTGCCCAGGCGTCGCGGGTTGGTTCCATCGGCCTTCATCACGTAAATATCGAAGTCCCCGTCACGATAGGTCTGAAAGGCGATCCATTGTCCGTCTGGCGACCACGCCGGGTTGAGTGCGGTGGCTGCACCCTCGGTCAGGCGGTGAACATTCGTCAGGCGGTGAACATTCGACCCGTTGCGGTCCATCAGATAGATCTCCAAGTCTCCATCATCGGTGCCCACCAGATTTGGGTCGAAGTCCGCGTGCCGGTCGGAGGCGAAGGCGATGGTCGAGCCATCGGGAGACCAGGCAGGTCTCATGTTGCGGCTGCTCCCGCTCGTCAGAGCATGAGCGTTCGAGCCGCCCGTATCGATGATCCAGATTTGGGCAGCCTGGCGTGTTCGGTCCGCAGCGATCCGGGCCGCATCGTAGGCGATGTGCCTACCGTCCGGCGACCAGGCCGCATCGTGCTCACTGACATCGGGAGTGTCCGTCAGTTGCCGCACGTTTCTGCCGTCCGCCTCCATTACGT
>JBOHST010000224.1:0-16014 GCA_050733375.1 Gemmatimonadales bacterium | reverse complement strand
CGACCGTGTCGTCACCCCCGGCGAGCCAGCGCCGCCATCCGATGTCGCGCCGATAGGGGCGGAAATGATCGATGTCCACTCCGCGTCCCCAGATCACCGCGCGCTCCAGCCCCCGCCGTCGCAGCTCCTTCCAAACCGCCTCGCCGGGTGTGTGGATCAGTCGCGCGGGGCGGTGGAACCGTTGCAGCCACCGCCACACCAGCGGTTCCAGCCAGGGTGTGCCGTAGTGGCGGGCGTACTTCGGGAAGTCGGTGTGGAACGAGGTGACGAGCGGCAGCCCGTGTCGCAGGGCGTAGCGGCGACCCACCACGCCGAGTGGGCCTTCGGTCGCCACATGGATCAGGTCGGGTCCGAAGCCGTCGAGGAAGCGAGACACCCCACGGTGGGCGAGCATGCTGAGCCGGATGCTCGGATACGGCGGGAAGGGGAGCGAGCGGATCCGCAGCTCGTCCGTCCCGCCGCCGTCATCGGATTGATCGGGGTAACGCGGCGCAACGACGGCCGCGAAGTGGCCCGCACCGCGCACCGTCTGCGCGATTCGGCGCACCACCGTGGTCACCCCATTCACCTGGGGTGCATACGTGTCGGTGATCAAAGCGATTCTCACGTCCCCAGGATCGGGGAACGGTGTCAAGCGTGGGTGACGAGCGGGTTACGACTCGGTAACGGCGGGCCGGCCGGGGAAGAGGAGGCGGATGGTGGTGCCGTGGCCCAGCCTGCTCTCGGCGGTGACGCGGCCGCCGTGCGCCTCGACCAGGTGTTTCACGATGGCGAGCCCGAGGCCCGTTCCACCCTGCTCGCGGGACCGGCTGGGGTCGACCCGGTAGAAACGCTCAAAGATGCGGGGCAGGTGCTCCGCGGGGATGCCGGTGCCCGTGTCGGCCACAGCGAGAGCGACCCCGCCCGCGTTTCCCGCGGCCGGCTCGGCCGTCACCTGAAGGCTGCCGCCGCGCGGCATGTGGCGCAGGGCATTGTCGAACAGGTTGGTGAGCACTTGGCGGAGCCCGTCGGGGTCCGCCGCGATGCGTTCGGCCCCGTCCACCACCTCGACCGAGAACGCCACGCCGGCGCCGTAGGCCCGCCCGGCGAACGGTGCCCAGGCCTCACGCGCCGCGACGGCGACGTTGAGCGCTTCGGGTTGCGACTGCCAGCCGCCTGACTCGATGCGCGAAAGATCCAGCAGGTCCTCGACGAGTCGCTGCATCCGGCGGGCATGCGCGAAGATCGTGGTGGCGAACTGGGCCGACTGCGACTCGGGCGCGGACTCGGCCACCAGCGTCTCGGCGTAGCCGGCGATGGCGGTCAGCGGGGTCTTCAGCTCGTGCGACACGTTCGCCACGAAGTCGCGACGCACCGTCTCGAGTCGCCGCAGCTGCGAGATGTCCCGAAGGACGAGCAGCGTGCCGCCGTCGGGGAGGGGGCGGCCGGTCACCACCACGTGCCGCTCCGCGAGCCGCAGCTCCCGCTGCTCCACATCGCGTCCGGCGAGCACTTCTTCGACCAATTCGCGGGCCGCCTTGTCGTGGAACAGCTCCACGAGCGGTGGAGGGGCGGCGGCCGGATCGAGACGTAGCACCAGCCGCGCCACGGCGTTGCAGGTGTGGATCACGCCGCGCGCGTCCGTCGCGACCACGCCGTCGGTCATCGCTTCCACGAGCGCCGCCGACTCCTCGCGCTGCCGGCGGAGATCCGTGAAGCGGGCCAGCAGTTGCCCGTGCATCGTGCGCAGCACGCGTGTGTGCTGCGCGATTTCCGGGACGCGGGAATCGGGAAAGTTGGGGGGCCGCTCTTCGGCGATGTCCTGGGCCGCGGCGGTGAGCCCCACGAGGGGGCGCGCGTAGTGGCGGCTGCCCACCCATGCGAGCAACCCGGCCAGCAGGATCGCCACGGCGCCAGCCAGCATCACCGCCCGCTGGACCGCGCCGATCTGCGCGTCTACGACGGCGAGCGTGGCCGACACGCGAACGACAGCGAGCCCCGGCGGGCCGCCCCGGATCGCCACGTACAGCCGGTTCTCGCTCGTGGAGACGCTGTAGCGCGACGATCGGCCGATGCCGGAATCAACGGCCGCTCGGACTTCCGGGCGGTCGGCGTGGTTTTCAAGCTGGGGAAGCGCGCTCAGGGGGAAATCGGTGTCGCCCCGCACCCGCCCGCTGGGATCGATCAACGTCACGCGATGGCCGATCAAGCGGCCCAGTGTGATCGCCGTCTCCGGCCAGGTGAGTGAGTCCGTCGGGACCTGGACGGCCACCAGTCGCGCCTCCCGTTCGAGCGCCGCGGCCGTCTCGTCCGTGAGTCCGCGCCGCAGAATGCGATCGGCGGCCAGGGTGAGCCCCAGCACGGTCGCGGCCACGAGCAGGCTCGTCGACAGGAAGAGGCGGGTGGCAAGACGCATTCAGCGCTCGCGGTCGCGCGCCCCGGGCACCCGGAAACGGTATCCGACGCCGCGGACGGTTTCAATGCAGTCGCCGGGGGCGCCCAGCTTGGTGCGGAGCCGCTGCACGTGCATGTCCACCGTGCGCGTCTGGATATCGGCCTGCGCCTGCCAGACCGTCTGCAACAAATCAGTGCGGGACTGCACCCGGCCCACGCGCTCCATCAGCAGCCGCAGCAATTTGAATTCGGTCGCCGTGAGCTCGATCTCGACGTCCTGGACGGTCACGCGGTGCGCCCCGGGGTCGAGTCGCACGCCGCCCGCTGCCAGAATCCCGCCTGCCGCCACCGGCGCGGCGGCCAGCCGTCGCAGGACGGCACCTACTCGCAGCACCAGCTCCTGCGGCGAGAATGGCTTGGCGAGGTAGTCGTCGGCGCCCAGCGACAGTCCTTTGATGCGATCCTGCTCTTCCTTGCGGGCGGTCAGCAGGATCACCCCGACCTGCCTGGTTTCGTCGGCGCGCCGCAGGTCGGCCAGCACCTCGAGCCCCGAGCGGCCGGGGAGCATCAGGTCGAGCACCACCAGGTCGGGCCGTTCGGCGCGGGCCCGCGCCAGCGCCTCACTGCCATCGGCGGCCGTGCTGACTCGGTACCCGGCTTTGGCGAGGTGATAGGCAACCAGTCCTGCAATGTCGGGCTCGTCGTCCACCACCAAGACGCGCTGCGCCGGGTCAGACGCCATGGACGGCGATTAAGGTGGGGTCTTCGACGTGCGCGCGCGTCCGCGCCCGCGCCACCGCGCTCTCGGCTTTGAACGCTGGGTCGGCGCGCAGCGCATCCAACACGGCCCGCACCATGCGGCCGGATGCGCCGGACGGGAGTGCCAGACGATATACCACGTGGGATGCCATGCGGCGATCCTCGGCCAGGCCCAGATCACGCAGCACCTTGAGGTGTCGGGATACGGTGGACTGCGGCAGGTTCAGCACGGCTTGCAGATCGGAGACGAACAGCGGCGCCGCGGCCAGGCAACTCAGCAGGCGCAGCCGGGTCGGCTCGGCGAGAGTCGTGAGGTAGTCGGCCGGTGACATCCGCGACAAGGTAGCGCGCAACCCTTCGCCTTGGCAATTTTCAGCGCACTATGCATTTCGCGCTCGCGGTCCTTCTCGCCGCGCAGTCTCCACCTTCCGCCGCCAGCTCCGATTCCGCGCACGTCGTGCTCGTCGCCACGACCGACGTGCACGGCCGCGTCCTCGCCTGGGACTACGTCCGCGACCGCGCGGCGTCGGGTGGCCTGTCGCGCGCCGCCGCGATTCTGGAGACGCTGCGCGCGCAGTATCCCGATCAAGTGGTCGTCGTGGACGCGGGCGACCTGCTGCAGGGCAACCCCTTCGCCGGCTACTTCGGGCGCGTGGAGCGACGCCGCCCCAACCCCATGGTGGACGCGCTCAACGCCCTGCAATACGACGCGGCGGTTCCCGGGAACCACGATTTCGACTTTGGTCTCGATCTACTGCGCGAGGCAGCCGCAGACGCGACTTACCGCTACGTCAGCGCCAACGTGGTGACGGGGCCGCGCGACTCGCTGCTGTTTCCCGCGACGCTGGTCGTGCAACGCGGCGCGGTACGGATCGGGATCACCGGCTTGACCACCCCGGGTGTGATGGTGTGGGACCGGCGTCAGCTCGGTGGGACCGTGCGCGTGCGGCCGGTCGCCACTGCCGCGCCGCAAGCGCTGGCCGCGCTGGACCGCGCGGCGGTCGACCTCAAGGTCGTGGTAATTCATGCCGGGCTCGGGGGTCCCTCCTCCTACGATTCGGCCGGGGTCGGTCCCGAAAACGACGCCGCCGCCCTCGCCGGCCTCACGCCGAAGCCGGACATCGTCGTGGTGGGCCACACCCATCGCGAGATGCGGGACTCCGTCATCAACGGCGTGCACTTCGTGCAACCTAGGAACTGGGCCCAGAGCTTGTCGGTGTCGCACATCTGGTTCGCACGGGACACCGCCGCGGGGCGGCGCTGGCGCGTGACGTCGGTTCGCGCTGACCTGATTCCACTCGCCACAGTCGACGAGCCGCCGGGGTTCGTGCGGCGGTTCGCGGACGCCCACCAACGCGCGCGCGCTTGGGCAGATGAGGCGCTCGGCACCGGCGGGCCCGGGCTCGATGCGCGTTATGGCCGCGCCGAGGACACCCCGATCATCGATTTCGTCAATGAAGTGCAGCGCCGGCGTACCGGTGCCCAGCTCTCCTCCACCGCCGCATTCGACGTCTCGGCCGGGCTTCCCGACGGCACGATCCGGCGCCGCGACGTGGCCGGGGTCTACCCCTATGAGAACACGCTCGTCGCGCTGCGCATCTCCGGCGGCCAACTCCGGGAGTATCTCGAGCACGCCACGCGGTACTATCGCACCTTCACCCCCGGCCGCCGGATCGTGAACGACGCCGTCCCAGGCTACGACTTCGACATGGTGAGTGGCGCGAATTATCGAATCGACCTGACCCAACCTCTGGGTCAGCGGATCGTTAGACTGGTGGTCGGCGGCAAGCCCGTCGCACCAACGGACAGCTTCACACTGGCGACGAACAGCTACCGCGCGGCGGGCGGTGGCGGGTACGACATGTTGCGTGGCGCGCGCGTCGTGTACGATCGCGGCGAAGACGTCGCGGGCCTGCTGGAGGACGAAGTGCGCCGCACCGGCGGCGTCCAGGCGACAGCGTATTTCACCCCAAGCTGGTCGATCGAGCCGCCCGCCGATTCCGCCGCCCGCGCCGCGTTCGCCCCGCCGCCGCCTCCCGCCCCCGTGACCGACAGCACGCTGCTCCGCGTTCTCGCCATCACCGACTTTCATGGCGCCCTCGATGCTCGCGTGTGGCCCTGGTCGGACGGGCGCGCCGTCGGCGGCGCGGCGGTCATCAAGACATGGCTCGACAGACTCGCGCGGGACTGCGGTTGCACGAGCGTCCGTCTCGACGGGGGCGACGAGATCCAAGGCACCCCGATTGCCAACTTCAGCTACGGTCGCCCGGTGATTGCGGCCTTCAACGCGCTCGGGATCGATGCCGCGGCGATCGGTCACCGCGAATTCGAGTGGACGGTGGATACGCTGCGCGCCCGGGTGCGGGACGCGCGCTACCGGTTCGTCGCGGCGAACATTACCGACTCCGCTGGCCGCGCGCCCGATTGGGCCGAGCCGTGGACGCTCATCACACGCGGCGGAGGCACAGTGGCGGTCATCGGTCTCACCACCCGCAGCACGCCGACGACCACGCGTCCGGAGAACGTCACCGGTCTGACGTTCGGCAATCTGACCGAGGCGGTGCGGCGCGCCCTCCCCGCGGCTCGCGCCGCCGCGGACTTCGTGATCGTTCTGGCGCACGAGGGCGCCGCGGAGATGGTGGACCTGGCGCGGGCGCTCGATTCCGGTTCCGTGGACCTCATCGTGGCGGGCCACACGCACGAGCGGGTCGATACGGTGGTGCACGGCATCCCGGTGATCCAGGCGGGCAGCTCGGGTCGGGCGATCGCGGTAGTCGATTTCATCCGCGCGGCCGGTGGCGGGAGGGTGGTGCGGGCGCGGCTCGAGACGCCGTGGGCGGACGCCGTCACCCCGGATCGGGATCTCGCCAACGCCCTCGCCCGCGAGCAGCGGGCGGTCGATCGACTCATCGGACGCACGGTCGCGACCCTCAAAGCGGACATGCGGCGCGAGGGGGACGAGTATGCCCTCGGTCGGTTGCTCGCCGACGCCTTCCGCCACATCGGCCGGACGGACGTAGGCCTCGTGAACAACGGTGGCATCCGCGCCAATCTCGCCGCGGGCTCGTTGAGCTACGGGGCGCTGTTCGACGCCATGCCGTTCCAGAACCGCCTGGTGCGGATCAGTCTGACGGGGGCGGCGCTACGCGAGATGCTCGAGCATGCCGTCGAGGGTGGGGCGCCGACGGCGCACGTCTCCGGGCTGCGGGTCTCCTACGATGTGCGCCGGCCCGCGGGCCAACGCATCAGGAGAGTCCGTTTGGCGAACGGCCGCGCGCTCGACTCGCGCCGTACCTATACGCTCGCCGTCCAGGATTTCGTGGCCGCCGGTGGCGACGGATTCGCGATGCTCACCGCCTTTCCGGTGACGGACGCGGGTCTCACGGACCTGGATGCCGTGATCGCCTACCTGTCGGTACTGCGCCAACCGGTGAGCGCCCCGGCCGACGAGCGGTTCCATCGGGAGCATCAGTGATGGGAGACGGCCTGCGGATCTTCGTCAACGAGAAGCCCGTGGAAGTGGCGCGCGGCGCCACGATCCGGGACGCCGTGGCGACGCACGATCGGGCGCTCGCCGACTTGCTCGCGAGCGACGGCGCCTATGTCACCGACGCCGTCGGCCGACCCGTGGACGCGGGCGACCCGGTGGGCGAGGCGGGGGCCGTGTTCCGCGTCGTGGTGTCGGCGCGGCGCGGTCCGCCGCGTCTCACGAAAGAGGCCCTCCGTGCATGGCCCAAAGCCGAGCTGCACGTCCACCTGGACGGCGCATTGCGACCGCAGACGATGCTCGACTTGGCTCGCGTCCAGGGAGTGCGGCTGCCGGCCGACACCGCGGACGGGCTGGCCAAAGCGCTGTACGTGAGCGGGGCGCAGAGCCTCGAGCAGTATCTGGAAAAGTACACGATCACGCTCTCGGTGATGCAGACCGCCGAGGCGCTGGAGCGCATCGCCTACGAATTCGTGGTGGACGCCGCCGCTGAAACCATGCGGTATGTGGAGGTCCGCTATTCGCCGTTGCTGCACCGTCCGGCGTTGACCCTCGCCGAGGCTATCGAGGCCCCATTGGCCGGCGTGCGACGCGCAGCGGCCGAGACGGGGACGAAGGTCGGGCTGATTCTGTGCGGCATCCGCACCATGCCGCCCGCCGGCTCGCTCGAGCTCGCGCGCGCCGCCGTAGACTACCGCGGGGAAGGCGTGGTCGCCTTCGATCTCGCGGGCCCCGAACGCGGTCACCCGGCGCGCGAACACCGCAGCGCCTTCGAGCACGCGGCGCAGCACGGCCTCTCCTGCACCTGTCACGCTGGGGAAGGGGATGGCTCCCACTCGATTCATGACGCGCTGCATTCATGTGGTGCGCAGCGCATCGGACACGGCACCCGGCTCGGCGAGGACCCCGCGCTGCTCGAGTACGTCGTGGAGCACAGAATCCCGCTCGAGATGTGCCTGACCAGCAACGTCCACACGCATACCGTGCCCTCCATCGCCGAGCACCCGTTTCGGAAGTATCTCCAGCAGGGGGTGGTCGTCACCCTGAACACCGACGGGCGTTTGGTCGACGGTATTTCCCTGACCGACGAGTACTTCGCGGCCCACGCCGTGCTGGGACTCACCAGGGAGGAGCTGATGCGCGTCGTGGTGAACACGTGTGAGAGCGCCTTCCTGCCGGAGTATGAGCGTGTGGCCCTGGTGTCGCGAGTGCAGAGCGAGCTGGAGCGAATCCAGTGAGCGGGGAGCTCGAACAGGCAGTGGCGGCGGTGACACGCCGTCTGGGGTCGATGCGTCCCAGGGTCGCCATCGTGCTGGGGTCGGGCCTAGGCCATCTCGCCGAGGAAGTACGCGACGCGCTGCGGATTCCGTACGCCGAGATCCCCGGTTTTCCGCAACCCGGGGTCGTGGGCCACAAGGGTGAGCTGGTTGCCGGTACACTAGAGAAAGTGCCGGTGGTGGTGCAAAACGGCCGGTTTCATCTCTACGAGGGACATGCCCCGGAGGTCGCCGGGCTGCCGGTGCGGGTGTTCAGCCGACTCGGTGTGGACACGTTGATCGTGACGAACGCGGCGGGTGGGATTCGCTCCACGTTCCGCCCGGGAACGCTGATGCTCATCGCCGACCACGTGAACCTCATGTTCCGCAACCCGCTGACCGGTCCGGTGCTGGACGGAGAGCAGCGCTTTCCGGACATGAGCGACCCGTACGACCGCGAGCTGCGGATGCTGGCCCGGGAGGTCGCCCGCGAGCGGAAAATCCCCCTCGAGGAGGGGGTATACGTGGGGCTGCTCGGGCCCTCCTACGAAACCCCCGCCGAGATCCGGATGCTGCAGCGGCTGGGCGTGGACGCAGTCGGCATGTCCACGGTCCCGGAAGTCATCGTCGCGCGAGCACGGGGCCTGCGCTGCGTGGGGTTTTCGACGATTACCAACCCGGCCGCCGGGTTGTCGTTGGAGCCCCTGTCCCACGAGGACGTGCTGCGGGTGGGCCAGGAGGTCGGCGCCGCCCTCGGCAGTCTGGTCAAAGGCCTGGTGGGTAGACTCTAGGCTTCCAGACGCCCGCTCGGGCGTCCGTTGCAACCATTCCCCACCACGCCGCGTCAAATTGAGACAACCGCGCGCGCCGTCACGCGCCCCGGGTCATTTCGACTCCACCTCCAGTCCGGTCAGGCGTATGACGACGATTTCCATTTGTGTTGCGCTGTGCGCGGTCCCGTCATCGGCGGTGGCCGATTCCCCAGCCGTCGTGGTGCCGCAGGTCCGCGCCGTACGCACGGCGCAGGCGGTGTCGATCGACGGCCGGCTGGACGACCAGATCTGGCAGCAGGCGGTGCGCATCTCGGGGTTCTTGCAACGCGACCCGACCGAAGGGGCCGCCCCGACGGAAAGCACGGCTGTCTTCGTGGCGTACGACGACGCGGCGCTGTACGTCGGCGCGCGGATGTACGACGCCCATCCCGACTCGATCATCGCCCTCCTCGGCCGGCGCGACGCCGACGTCTTTGCCGATCGCTTCATGTTCTACGTCGACCCCTATCACGACAAGCGCAGCGGGTTCTACTTCGGGCTCAACGCGGGGGGCACCTTTCTGGATGGCGTGCTCTACAACGACGACTGGGACGACGATTCGTGGGATGGCGTCTGGGAGGGGCGGGTGAGCCGGGATTCGCTGGGCTGGATGGCGGAGATGCGGATCCCGTATTCACAGATCCGCTTCAACCGCTCCGACGTGTACACCTGGGGGGTCAACTTCCAGCGGGTCATCGCCCGCAAAAACGAATTCGATTACTACGCTCCGCGTCCCAAGAACTCCAGCGGGTTCGTGTCGCGCTTCGCCGACCTCGTCGGCATCGAGCGCATCGCCCCACCGCCCCGTCTGGAGGTGCTGCCGTACGTCACCGGTCGGGCGGCGTACACACCGCACGCACCGGGCGACCCCTTCAACGACGGGTCGCAGCTGACCCCGGGGATCGGCGCCGATGCCCGCATCGGGCTCGGGTCGAACCTCACGCTGAATGCCACGGTGAACCCCGACTTCGGACAGGTCGAGGTCGATCCGGCGGTCGTGAACCTGAGTGACGCCGAGACGTTCTTCAACGAGAAGCGCCCGTTCTTCGTGGAGGGGTCGTCCACGTTCGACTTCGGCTTCGGCGGCCAGCGCAACTTCTGGGGCTTCAACTGGGCGGGACCCGATTTCTTCTATAGTCGCCGCATCGGGCGATCGGTATTCGCGTCGCCGCCCGAGCGGGGATATGTCGACGCCCCGACCGGTGCCCACATCCTCGGCGCGCTCAAGCTGACCGGCAAGGCGGCCGGGAGCTGGAACGTCGGCGCCCTCTCGGCGGTTACGGCGCGCGAGTCGGCGACCCTGGTGGATTCGACCGGCCGCCGCTGGACGCAAGAGATCGAGCCGCTCGCGTTCTACGGGGTGTACCGGGCGCAGAAGGAATTCGACCAGGGCCGCCAGGGCCTCGGGTTCTTGACGACGGTCGCCGCGCGCCGCTTCGACGATCCCGCGCTGCGCGACGTGCGGAACGCGAGCTCGCTCGCGGTTGGCGCCGATGGCTGGACGTTCCTGGATCGCGACAAGCGATGGGTGACGACCGGCTGGATCGGCGCTTCGCGCATCGCGGGGACGCAGACGCGCATCCGGTCGGTTCAGCAAAACCCGATCCATTACTTCCAGCAGCCCGACGCCGGGCACGTCTCGGTAGACAGCTCGGCGACGTCACTTACCGGTATGGCCGCTCGCTTCACCCTCGCCAAGCAAAAAGGCGCCAGCTTCGTGAACTCGGCGGTGGGGTTCGTGTCACCCGCCTTCGACGTGAACGACGTGGGGTTCATGTTCCGCACCGGCTTCATCAACATGCACGTCGGAGGCGGCTATTCCTGGACCAAGCCGGGTAAGCTGTTCCGCCAGGGAGAAGTGGGTGGTGCGGTATTTCGCAACTATGACTGGGACGGCAACATCACCTGGTCGGGTGCGTTCACGTTCGGGTTCGTGCAGTTCCACAACTACTACAGCGTCAACTGGAGCGCGGCGTACAACCCTTGGACGGTGAACAACCGGCGCACGCGGGGTGGGCCCTTGACGCTCAATCCGCCCGGCTATCAACTCGACCTGAGCGTGGACTCCGACAGCCGCAAGCCTATCACCTTCGGCGTATCCACGGGCACCTACTTCCGGTCCGCCGCCGATGAGAGCTGGTATCTGGGAGCCAATCTGCAATACCGCCCCGCGCCCAACATTTCGTTGAGCGTCGGCCCCAACCTCAACTGGTCCAAAGACCCGACGCAGTACGTCGAGGAGCGCGTCGATTCGACCGCCACGGCCACCTTCGGCCGCCGCTACGTGTTCGCGAGCCTGCGCCAGACCGAGCTCTCGGCGGGGATCCGGATCAACTGGACCTTCACGCCGGCGCTGTCGCTCCAGATCTACGCCCAGCCGCTCATCTCCGCCAACGACTACGGGACCTTCCGAGCGCTGGCGCGTCCCCGGACGTACGACTTTGACGTGTGGAACGACGGCGCCTCCAGCTTCGACAGCACGACCTACACCCCGGCGAACCAGGATTTCAATTTCAAATCGTTGCGCGGCAACGCGGTCCTGCGGTGGGAGTACCTGCCGGGCTCCACCCTCTATTTCGTTTGGACGCAGAGCCGCGAGGACGTGGAAAACAGCGGGGCGTTCCAGTTCGGCCCGTCACTGCGGCGGATGACCCTGTCCAGGCCGGACAACATCTTCATGGTCAAGCTCACCTACTGGTGGAATCCGTAGTAGCCGCTCTCGGTCGTCGGCCTGCTGGTGCGTCGCTCCCCCTCCGCGGGCCCGGCAACCGGCCGCTGAGGCGATTCCGGGGATTCGTCGATGCTCGGGTAACAGGCGCGTAACAGGGGCGCGGGAATGGGTCTGGGCCCGCGCCGGGTCCGGCATTCTCCAGTAGTTTTCCTTCATGACCGCCCCGCCTACGAGCACCGTGCGGCTTGCCGCGATCGACGTCCGAACCAATTCGATTCGCTGCGTCGTCGCCGAGGTCCAAAGCGACGGCTCGTACCGCGTGCTCGACGAAGAGCGGGAGATGACACGGCTCGGGCAGGACCTGTTCACGCGTGGCCGACTGAGCGCGGAGTCGATCGAACGCTCGATCGCGCAGCTCGCCCTCCAGAGCGCACTACGGCATTTCGACTTGGCCGGACGGTCGGTGGCCGTCGTGGA
This sequence comes from Gemmatimonadales bacterium, assembly GCA_050733375.1. GTDB lineage: Bacteria > Gemmatimonadota > Gemmatimonadetes > Gemmatimonadales > GWC2-71-9 > DASTHG01. The sequence continues at coordinate 4,179 of JBOHST010000224.1, read as the reverse complement.
TCTCGGTGGCGGGAGTATGGAAGTCGTGCTGACGGCGGGGAGCGTGGTGGATCAGATGCACACACTGCCGCTCGGTGCGGTGCGCCTGACGGAGGAATACGGCGGCGCTGAGCCGCTGCGGCGGCGGCGCTGGCGGCGTCTGCGTCGCGTGATTGACCGGGTCCTCGATGCGCAGATCGGCAAGTCGCCGCCCTTCTATTCCGAGATCATGATCGGCAGTGGCGGCACGGTCACGAATCTCGCCGGCATGCTGAAGGTCGAGCGCGACGGGTCGGAGAAGAACCTGCAGGGCTACGCCGTGTCGCCCGCGGAGGTGGTTCACCTGATGCATCGGTTGCGCGCGACCCCGCTCGAGGTGCGGCGCCAGACCGCGGGCCTCAACCCACAGCGCGCCGATATCATCGTGGCCGGGGCGGCGGCGCTCGCGCGCCTCGCGAAGCGCCTCGGCACGCAACAGATCCTGGTCAATCCGCGCGGCCTGCGGGACGGCCTGCTGCTCTCGATGATCGCGGAGCGCGCCGTTGGGGTGCAAGGGCAGCCGGGGCGGTCCAAGGATCGGCTGGAATCGGTTCGGGTGTTTGCCCGCAAATGCCGCTCGAGCGAGCGGCACTGCGAGCAGGTGGCACGTTTGGCGGGTGAAATCTTCGACGGGCTTCGGGACCGGTTCGAGTTGCCGTCCGAAGGACGCGACCTGCTCGTCGCCGCCGCGCTGCTACACGACGTCGGGTACCTGATCAACCACGGCAAGCACCACAAGCATGCCTACCACCTGATCCTCAACGCCGAGCTGCAGGGGTACACGCAGCGCGAGGTGGAGCTGATCGCAAACGTCGCCCGCTACCAGCGGCGGGCGTTTCCGAAGAAGCGCCATGCGAACCTCGCCCGACTGCCGCGCGCGGACCGGCAACTGGTGCGCTCCCTCAGCGCCATTCTTCGGGTTGCCGATGGTCTCGATCGCACGCATACGCAGCGGGTGACCGCCGTCGGCGTGGAGACGGGTCGCGGGCGCGCGCGTCTGGTGCTCGAGGCTGCGTCCGATCCTCAGGTCGAGTTATGGGAGGCCGAGCGCAAGGCGGGGTTGTTCGCGAAAGTGTTCGGCGCCATCCCGGCGTTCGCCTGGGGCCGCGCCCTGCGGCGCCGCGCCGTGGCGCCCGCCCAGCGCTCCCGGCGCTTGCGGCTCGCGGCCGGCTGAATACGGCATGCCCCAGTCCTACGCGCCGGCGTTCCCGCCCGACCACTATCTGAACCGCGAGCTTTCGTGGCTCGAGTTCAACGGGCGCGTCCTGGAGGAGGCCGCCGATCCGACGAATCCCTGGCTCGAGCGACTCAAGTTCCTGGCGATCTTCAGCGGCAACCTCGACGAGTTCTTCGAGGTCCGCGTGGCGGGCCTGCAGCAGCAGCTGTATGCGGGGATCGAGCCGCAGGACTATGCGGCGGACGGCATGAACCCGGGGCGCCAGCTGGCCGAAATCGATGCCCGCGTGCGCGCGCTGCTCGCCGAGCAGGACCGGTTGCTGGAGGAGGAAGTGTTTCCGGGCCTCGCAGCCAACGGGGTGACCCGGGTGCATATGCCCGAGCTCACCGAGGCGGAGCGACTGTACGTGGAGGAGCTGTTCCGGAGCAGTATCTATCCCGTGCTGACGCCGCTGGCGATCGATCCCGGCCATCCGTTCCCATTCGTGCACAACAAGAGCCTCAACGTGGCCCTGCTGGTGGAGAGCACCGAATCGGGCCAGCAACTGTTTGCGGTCGTGCAGGTGCCGGCGGTGTTGGACCGCGTGGTGCTGCTGCCGGGACCGCAGGGCCAGGTCCGGTTCGTGCTGCTCGAGGAGATCATCGCGGCCCACCTCGCCGATCTGTTCGGCGGCTTCCAGGTCGTAAGTCACACGTGTTTCCGGGTGACCCGCAACACCGATCTGACATTCGACGAGGACGAAGCCGAAGACCTGCTGCAAACGATCGAGGAGACGCTGCGCCAGCGGATCCGTGGGGAGGCGGTGCGGCTCGAGATTTTGGCCAGTGGGGACGAGCGATTCGTGCAGATGCTGATGGGCGCGCTGGCCCTTGGTGAACGGGACGTGTTTCGCGTATCGGGTCCCGTGGACTGCTCGGCGCTGATCGCGCTGCAGCGGCTCGAGGGGTTCGGCACGCTCAAGGACGAGCCGCTGGTGCCCCGGGTGCCGCCGGCGCTCGCGGGCGGCGGCAACGTGTTCGACCGCATCCGCGGCGAAGACATCCTGGTGCACCATCCGTACGAGTCGTTCGGAGGCGTGATCGACCTCATCGAGCGCGCCGCCGATGACCCCCAGGTGCTGGCGATCAAGCAGACGTTGTATCGGACGAGCGGCGCGAGCCCGATCATTTCGGCGCTCGCGCGCGCGGCGCAGAACGGGAAACAGGTCACGGCGCTGGTGGAACTCAAGGCGCGCTTCGACGAGGAAAACAACATCGTCTGGGCGCGGGAGCTCGAGCAGGCGGGCGTGCACGTCGTGTACGGGGTCGTCGGCCTCAAGACTCACTGCAAGGCGGCGTTGGTCGTGCGGCGCGAGGCGGACGGCATTCGGCGCTACGTGCATCTGTCCACCGGCAACTACAACCCTGCCACCGCACGGATCTACACCGATCTGGGTCTGTTCACCGCCAATCCCGATTTCGGCGAGGACGTGAGCGCCATATTCAACCTGCTCACGGGATACGCCCAGCGCCGCAATTGGCGCAAGCTTTGCGTGGCGCCGGTTGACCTGCGGCAGCGGGTCGTGGCGCTGATCGATCGGGAGCTGCAACACGCGATTGCCGGCCGCCCGGCCCGCATCATCGTGAAGATGAACGCCCTCGTCGAGCCCTCGGTCATCGACGCGGTGTACCGCGCCTCGCAGGGGGGGTGCGCATCGACCTGCTGATCCGAGGCATCTGCTGTCTACGCGCCGGGCTGCCAGGCGTGTCCGAGACCATCCGGGTGACGAGCATCGTAGACCGGTTTCTCGAGCACAGCCGCGTGTTCTATTTCGAGAACGCGGGAGCGGCGGAGGTCTTCCTGGCGAGCGCGGACTGGATGCCGCGCAACTTCTTCCGGCGGATCGAGGTGATGTTCCCGATCGAGGATCTCCGGCTCAAGGCACGGATCGTCGAGAACATCCTGCCCACCATGTTCGCGGACACGGTAAAGGCGCGGGTGCAACAGGTGGACGGCACCTACGTGCGGCGCTCCCCGGAGCCGGGAGAAGTCGGGCTTCGCTCGCAGGTGGCGCTTCAGGGATTGGCGCGCGAGTCGGCGCGCGAGGTGGGGGAGACCGGTCGTCGATTGTTCGTGCCGATCATGCGCGAGCCCGGGCGAAACGGAAGCGACGGGAAACAGATGAAGAAGCGGGTCGCGCGCCGCGGTCCGCGCGGACCGGGGCGCCATGGTCCCCGGAAGAAAGCGATCGACGAAGCGTAGCGACGATCACGTCAGGTTCCGAGATCGCGGAGCTGCGACGGCGTCAGGGCCCATTGCAAGGTCGCCGTTCCCTCGCCGACCTGATCGGCGCACTCGAGCAGGCAGGCCGCCCCCTTCTTCAGCTCGATGAACGAGCGCTCCCCACCGGCCAGGAGCCAGCTGACCGCTCGACTCAGTCCCGGCTCGTGGCCGACGATCGCCACCTGGTGTCGGATCTCACTCCCGAGCCACGCCGCGAGTGCCGACGTTGGTTGCCCCGGTGCCAGGGCCGCCACGATTGCCGGCTCGAGGCCGTCGTATGCCGCGGCCAGGATCTCGGCCGTCTGCTGCGCGCGGGTGAGTGGACTCGTGGCCAGCCGATCGAGCGCCGGCACTAGTTCCCGCAACCCCCGCGCGGCCCGTTTCATCTTCCTCCGGCCCTCGGGGGTGAGCGGCCGGCCGGCGTCGTCCGCGTGGTGCCTGGCGTACTCCGCCGGATCTTCGGCAATCGCGTGGCGCACCACCAGCAGCAGCATGCGCGTAATAGTGACATTGGTGCCGCGAGGCCGCCACCGGCCCGGCGCGGGCTCCGGGGGGGCGTGCGAGCCGGCATCTCGTCAGGAGGGAGCCGAGACCGTCACATCGGACCCGACGGCATACAGCACCGACGCCGGTCGCGCGTCGGCGAGAAACGCCCAGGCGCGACCGTACAGCGCAGCGAAATCGACATCGCAAGTCGCCGATTCAACGCGATGCAGCGCCCA
>JBOHST010000223.1:0-4619 GCA_050733375.1 Gemmatimonadales bacterium | reverse complement strand
GTTCCGAGCGATCGTCCGCGGCAAATGTGACCAAAGGCGCTCCCTTCTCCACGGCCGTCCCCGCCGCCACGTGCACCTTTGCCACTACCCCCGGTCGAGCGGCCCGCAGCTCGTTTTCCATCTTCATGGCTTCCACCACGACCAGCGCCGCCCCGGCCGCGATGCGTTGCCCTTCGGCCACCTCGACTCGGACGACGAGCCCCGGCATCGGGGCGCGCACCACCCCGCCTACGGGACCTCCGGGGCGACGTCCCGTGAGCGCCTGGATCTGTCGCGTCCGTTCGTCCACGACCTCCACTTCGATCCGTTCGCCGGCGGCGCCCATCGCCCACCGTGGCCCTCCACCCTCACCCAGCCCCTCGAGTGGCTGGGCCGATACGGTCCATGACTCGCCGGACAAGAGCAGATGATGCAGGGGGGTTCCGGGAACGGCCGCGAGGTGCGCCTCCTGTCGCTGGCCGTCAACGACGACGCGACCGCCTTCGACATCGACCTCGACGGTGCGGGACCCGATCCGGACGTGGTATTTCACGCTGCGGGCGCTTCTAGGACCACCACCGTCACCACTTGGGCCGTCTGCGGCGACCGATCGAACGCCCGCATCGACCGGAGACGATAGTGCACGTTCAACCGATGCAGGTCGCGCGCGAGGGTCGCCGGGTCGGCGGAAACGTATCCGACGGTCCGCACCGGATCGCCACCGAGGCGCAGCGCCACGTCCCAATGCAAGCCCAGCCGCGGCGGTTCGACGATGACAACAAGTGGATCTGGGAGACTGGGGAGCACGTCCTCCGCTCGACCCGCCACAAACCGAATCCTGGCTCCATGCGCGACGGCGTCGGGACGCAGTCGTGCCCACGCTACCGCCTGCTCGTCTGCATCCACGCTGACAACCGTCGCCCCACGCTCGGCGAGGAGCACCGCCGTGTCTCCGATGCCCCCATAGAGGTCCCACGCGACCGTGTTACCAAGGTCACCGAGCTGGTCCACCATCCACCGCCGCGCCGCCGCGACGGTTGCGGGATTGTCGTGCTCGAATGCGGTTGCCGGAAACCCGGTCGAGGGCCCCGCGACGACTCGTGGCGCCCCGTTCACCGGCTGCCACCAGCACACCAATCCGTCGCCGTCGCCGAGCGCGGCCCGCAACCGCTCGCCGGTGCGCCATGGCTCGCCCGACGACTCGGCGATCACGTGTCGAGCGCCGTCACGGTCGAGCCGCAGCGTGAGCCGGGTCATGCGCTCGGGGCAGAGCTCGAGATGGCCTTTCAGCTCCCGCCACAGCGCCATCAGGCGAGCATCGGCAATCTCACAATCCATCAACGGAAACACTCTCCCCGGTGCGTCGAAAGGATGTAGTCCCACCGTCCGGGCCTGCCCCTCACCACGCTTCACCGCCATCACGATCCGCGACCGATAGCGCCACCGCTCCGCTGCTCCGACGATTTCGGGATCCGTGACCGAGAGTTTGCCGATGCGCCGCAGGCTCTCTCCGACGATTGCCCGCTTCGCCGCGAGCTGCGCGTCATACGACAGATGCTGCAGCTGGCACCCGCCGCAGCGATCGTGGACGAAATGCGGGCACGGCGGCGTCACCCGCTCGGGTGCCGGGTCCACGATGTCCTCCGCCTCGCCCCGCGCGAAGTGGCGGTGCACCCGCAGCCGTTCGGGGTTGAGCCGGACGCGCTCCCCCGGCGCGGTCCGCGGGACGAACACCGCACGCCCGTCGGCCAGGCGCGCGACCCCGTCGCCACCGGCGGCGATACCCGAGACGGTGACCACGTGGCTCATTCCCGCAGCCCTTCCCGCTTCCCGGCATCTCCCCACACGGAGCGGGTGGGCGGCGCACTCCCGAGGGACGCATCGCGGCCGGGCCCGCACCGACGCTCGTCCGCCAGCAGCGCGGCGACAATGGCGACCGGCGACACCAGCCGCTCGCTCAGGGGTTCCGCCAGCAGTCGAGCGCTGGCGCGCTCGAAATAGGCGATGTCGATCTCCCCACGGCGAAACTCGGGGTCGTCGAGCACCCGCAGGTGAAACACCTGGGAGGTCGGCAGGCCGACGATCACGAGCTCGCGCAACGCGCGCTGCATCCGTTGGATCGCGATCTCGCGCGTCTCCCCCCAGGCGACGAGCTTCGCGATCAGCGGATCGTAGTGGAGGGTAACCGCGTTCCCGGCCTCCACACCGCCATCCCAGCGGACGCCGGGACCTCCCGGCACGCGCAAGTACTGCACCACCCCCGTGGCCGGGAGGAAGTCGTTGAATGGGTCCTCGGCGGTGATGCGGCACTCGATGGCCGCCCCGCGTGGGTGGAGCTGGCCGCCGAAGACGCGCATCGGCTGGCCGGCGGCGATCCGCAGCTGCTCGCGCACCAGGTCGACCCCGTACACGAGCTCGGTGATGGGATGCTCCACCTGGATTCGCGTGTTCATCTCGAGGAAGAAAAAGTCGCCGTCTGGCGCCAACAGGAACTCGATCGTCCCGGCCCCCACGTATCCCACGGCGCCCGCGGCCGCGGTTGCCGCTTCCCCCATGCGGCGGCGCAACGCGGGCGTCACCACACCGGACGGCGCCTCTTCGATCAGCTTCTGGTGGCGGCGCTGGATGCTGCACTCCCGCTCGCCCAACGCGGTGATGCGGCCGTGCGCGTCGGCGAGGATCTGGATTTCGATGTGCCGCGGCCGCTCGACGTACCGCTCCACGTACATACTCCCGTCGCCGAACGCCTTCTGCGCCTCGCTCCGCGCCGCCTGGAACGCGCCCGCGACCTCCGCGGCCGCGCGCACGACACGCATCCCTTTCCCGCCGCCGCCGGCAGCCGCCTTCAACAAGACCGGGAAGCCAAGCCGCGTCGCCTCGCGCTCCGCATCGGCGGCGCCGCTCAGGGCATGGGTGATCCCCGGGACGATCGGCACGCCGGCCGCTTTCATGCGGCGCCGTGCTTCGGTTTTGTCGCCCATCGCCCGGATCGCGGACGCCGGCGGCCCGACGAACACCAACCCCGCGTCGGCGATGGCCTCGGCGAACGGCGCCCGTTCGGATAGGAAGCCGTACCCGGGGTGGATGGCCTGGCAACCGGTGCGGCGCGCGGCGTCGATCAGTTTCGCGATGCTGAGGTAGGACTCCGGCGCCGGGGCCGGGCCGAGCAGCACCGCGTCGTTGGCCGCGCGCACGTGCGGCGACAGGCGGTCGGCCTCGGAGTAGACCGCCACCGCCTCGAGCCCTTCCTCATGGCACGCGCGGATGATGCGGAGGGCGATCTCGCCGCGGTTGGCGACGAGAACGCGAGACAGAGCCATCGGTCTTCAGCCGTCAGTCGTCAGCTCTTTCATCAGCAGGGGTCCGGACAGCGCGCCGAACACCTCCTGGTGCCGTACGAGCTGACGGCTGACACCTGACGGCTGACGACGTCTTTTCACAGCGGGATATTCCCATGCTTCTTGGGCGGATTCCTGTCGCGCTTGGTCTCGAGCGTCGCCAGCGCGTCGATCAACCGCGGTCGGGTGTCGCGCGGGTCGATCACGTCGTCGAGAAAGCCGCGGGAGGCCGCGCGGTACGGATGGGCGAACTTGTCGGTGTAGTCCGCGACCCGCTCGTCGGTGACTTCGCCCTTGAACAGGATCTCGACCGCCCCCTTGGGCCCCATGACGGCGATCTCGGCCGACGGCCACGCCACATTGTAGTCGCCGCGGATGTGCTTCGAGCTCATCACGTCGTACGCCCCGCCGTAGGCCTTCCGGGTGATGACGGTCAGTTTCGGCACCGTGGCCTCGCAGTAGGCGTACAACAGCTTGGCCCCGTGCTTGATGATGCCACCGTGCTCCTGCCCCACGCCGGGAAGAAATCCCGGGACGTCCTCGAACGTGACGAGCGGGATGTTGAACGCATCGCAGAACCGGATGAACCGCGCGCCCTTGAGTGACGCGGCGATGTCGAGCGCCCCGGCGAGCGTGGCCGGCTGGTTGGCCACCACGCCGACCGGCCGACCGCCGAGACGCGCGAATCCCACGAGCAGATTGCCGGCGCAATCCCGATGCACTTCGAAAAACGTCCCGTCATCCACCACGCGACGAATGACGTCGTGCATGTCGTAGGGTTTGGTGGGGTTGTCCGGCACCACGTCGAGCAGCTCCTCGTCGCGGCGATCGAGTGGATCGGCGGTCGGCCGGACCGGAGGGCCGTCGAGGTTGTTGGACGGCAGAAACGACAGCAACGTTCGGATCGCCGCCAAACACTCGAGCTCGGAATCGTACACGAAGTGCGCCACGCCCGACGTGCCGCCGTGCACATCGGCTCCCCCCAGCTGCTCGAAATCCACCTCCTCATGGGTCACCGTCTTCACGACATCCGGCCCGGTGACGAACATGTAGGACACCCCACGCACCATGCAGACGAAATCAGTGATCGCCGGACTGTAGACGGCCCCGCCGGCGCACGGGCCGAGGATGGCGCTGATCTGGGGCACGACGCCGGACGCCAGGGTGTTGCGCAGGAAGATGTCAGCGTAGCCGCCGAGTGAAGCCACTCCCTCTTGAATGCGGGCGCCGCCCGAATCGTTCAGGCCGATGACGGGCGCGCCGTTCCGGACGGCGAGATCCATGACCTTGCAGATCTTCTCG
>JBOHST010000222.1:0-4090 GCA_050733375.1 Gemmatimonadales bacterium | reverse complement strand
GGGCGCGGTGTTTTGAGGTGACCACCTTCGGGATCGCCGAGCTGCCGAGCGTCATTTCGCCTGCCTCGCGCACCGAGAAGTTCCACGGTGAGCGGCAGATGATGCGTGGGGCGGTGCCCGGGTCGGCAGGGGAGCATGGGCACCACGGCCGTATCCGAGAGGAAAAACACCGCCACTACGCGCGCGTGGCGGAGGAGATCTTCCGGATCAACGCGCAAAAAACCCTTTCCGGGCTGGTGGTGGCGGGAATCGGGGTGGACGCGGCGGCGCTCGTTCCCCATCTCCATACCTACCTGCACGACCTGCTGCTGGGGGTGGTGCGGCTCAACCCGAAGGCGGCGACGCCAGCGGAGGTGCGAGAGGCGGCCCTGGCGCTGCGTGAAGAACGGGAGCGCGCGTGGGAACGGGCGCATGCGGAAGCGGTGCACGACGGCCTTGCAACGGGATGGGCGGTAAACGGGATTGAGCCGACGCTCAAGGCGTTGGCGCGGGGTCAGGTGCGCACGCTGCTCGCCGACGGTCACGACGACGATCCACGGATCGACGAAGCCGTGGAGGACGCCCTGGCGCAGCGGGCGCAGGTGGACGTGGTGTACGACGAACGGGCGCGCCGCGCAGTGGACGGCCTCGCCGCCTTGCTACGGTTTCGGCGCGGATGAGGCCCGCGGTGTCGGTCCGCAAGCAACGTCCCATCCGCGTGCTCGTCGCCAAACCCGGCCTGGACGGCCACGACCGTGGCGCGAAGGTGGTCGCCGCCGCGTTGCGCGATGCCGGGATGGAGGTGATTTACACCGGCCTGCACCAGACTCCCGAGATGATCGCGCAGGCGGCGGTGCAGGAAGACGTGGACGTCGTCGGGCTGTCGATCCTCTCCGGGGCTCACATGACGCTGTTTCCACGGGTGAAAGCGCTGCTCGAGCAGGCGGGACGAAACGATGTCCTGCTCACCGGTGGTGGTATCATTCCGCCCGAGGACGTGACGGCGCTCGAACGGCAGGGCGTGGGCAAGCTGTTCGGCCCGGGCACGCCGACCGCGGAGCTCATCAAGTACATCCAGGAGTGGGCCGTCGAGCATGTGCCAGCCTAGCCCATTCCGTCTGCCGTCCATCCCACTTCGCAGTCATTCGTGAACCGGCTTCGTCAGCTGAGCGCGGAGTACCGCGAGCTGCAGCAACGCCTGGAGCAGGGCGGCGGGCCGGACAAGATCCGGCGCCAACACGACCAGCAGAAGCTCACGGCGCGCGAGCGGATCACCGGACTGCTCGATCCGGGGAGCCCGTGGCTGGAGCTCGGCCTGCTGGTCGCCTACGACCAGTATGACGGCCAGGCGCCGGCCGCCGGCGTCGTCACGGGGCTCGGCAGAATCCTCGGTCGGCCGGTGGTCGTGGTGGCGAACGACGCGACGGTGAAGGCCGGCTCGTGGTGGCCGGAGACGATCCGCAAGATTCTGCGGGCGCAGGAAGTGGCCATGCGCCAGCGTTGCCCGATCATCTATCTCGTGGACTCAGCGGGCGTGAACCTCCCCTACCAGGGTGGCGTCTTCCCAGGGCAATACGGCGCGGCCCGGATCTTCTACTATAACTCGATCATGCGGCGCTACCTGCGCGTGCCGCAGGTCGCCGCGGTGATGGGGCCCTGCATCGCGGGCGGCGCGTATCTCCCGGCGCTCTCCGACGTCATCTTCATGGTCGAGGGGACGTCATTCATGGGCCTGGGCGGTCCCAACCTCGTGAAGGGTGCGACGGGGCAAGTGGTGGACGCCGAGACGCTCGGTGGAGCGGCGACACACACGACGGTGAGCGCGGTCGCCCATTACCGTGCCAAGACGGACGCTGCCTGTCTCGAGCGAATGCGCGAATACATCAGTCGCTTGCCGCACACCCCGCGCGCGGCCGTGGCGGGAGCTCAGCCCAAACGAAAACCGGCCGACCTCTACGAGCTGCTCCCCCCCGACCATCGGATGAGCTACGATGTGCGTGCGGTGCTCGACTGCCTGCTCGATGCCGGTCGCCTGCACGAGTTTCAGCCCGATGTCGGGCACGAGATGATCTGCGGCCATGGGGCGATCGCGGGCCGGCCGGTCGCGCTGATCGCCAATGCCCGTGGGGTGATCAAGGGGAAGCCGGGGCAGCCACCGCGTATCGGGGGGATCGTGTACACCGAGAGCGCGGAGAAGGTGGCCTATTTCATCGAGAACGCTGATCGCGAGCGGATCCCGCTGCTGTTCATCCAGGACGTGTCGGGGTTCATGGTTGGCACCGAAGCCGAGCATTCCGGGATCATCCGCGCGGGCGCGCGCTTCGTCGAGGCGATGGCCACAGCGACGGTTCCCAAGCTTGTGGTGACCGTGAACCACGCCTCCGGCGCCGGTTACTACGCAATGGCGGGCCAGGGCTTCGATCCCGACTTCATCGTGTCGTGGCCCACGGGCCGGATGGGAGTGATGGAAGGAGAATCCGCAGTGCAGGCGGTATTCGGGAGCGACGTCGGCAAGGCGGAAAACGCCACCGCCGTGGACGCAATGCGGGCGGACTACGAGCATCAGCTCGATGCCCGTCATGCCGCGGCTCGAGGGTTCGTGGACGCCATTGTCCTGCCCGAGGACACGCGCGACACGCTGGCGTTTCTCCTCGAAATCGCCAGCGAGTTCCCAGGCCCCCACCTCGGTGCGTTCATTGTGCCGCCGGCGTCATGAAGCGCATACGCTCGCCACTCGTCCTCGTGCTGGCCGCGGCCATCGGGTGCGGCCACGGCTCCGGTGTCGGGCGACCGGCGCCGGCCTCCGGCACCACGTCCGTCCCGGCTGCCGCTCCGGCTACGCCCGATGCCCTCCCGTCCGTCGCCCGCCCGACCGAGCCAATCGTGCCCCCTCCTTTGGCGCTGCTTGCGGGATTGATGCCGCTGCGGAGCACCGGAGTGGAACAGTTCCGGGCGGCCCACCCGACCTACGACGGTCGTGGGGTGCTCATCGGGATCCTCGATTCGGGGATCGATCCGGGCGTGGCCGGGCTCATCGCGACCAGCACCGGCGCGCCGAAGATTCTCGACCTGCGGGATTTCTCGGGCGAAGGCCGCATCGACTTGCGCCCGGTCAGTCCGGGGGCGGATGGGACGATCGCCGTGGCCGGACGGATACTGCGCGGCGCCGCGCGCATCGGGCGTTTGGCGATCGGGAATGTCTGGCACGCCGGTGTGTTCCGGGAGTTGCCGCTCGGCACCCTCCCGGCCGCCGACATCAACGGCAACGGGACGAACACCGACGAATTCCCGGTCGTGGTGGTGCGGGCAACGGACGGCTGGGTGGTGTTCTTCGACTCGAACCGAAACGGCACGTTCGAGGACGAGATGCCATTGGGCGACTACCGCCAAGGTCGCCAGACCATTGCCCTGGGTCGCCAGCCGTTGACCCTGGCGGCCAATTTTGCCGAATCGAACGGGGTGCCACGGCTCGATCTGTACTTTGACACGTCGGGCCACGGGACGCACGTCGCCGGGATCGCCGCGGGCCACGCGATGTTCAGTATCGCCACGTTCGAGGGCGTCGCACCGGGTGCCCAGCTGCTGGGCCTGAAGATCGCGAACGACGCGCGTGGCGGGATCTCGATGACCGGCAGCATGCTCCGAGCGATGGACTACGCCGCCCGGTTTGCCGTCGAGCGCGGGCTGCAGCTGGTCCTCAACATGAGTTTTGGCGTGGGTAACGAGCGGGAGGGTCGGGCACAGCTCGATTCGCTCGTAAATGCTTTCCTGCTTGCCCATCCGGATGTAGTGCTCACGATCAGCGTCGGCAACGACGGCCCCGGTCTCTCGACGGTGGGATTCCCGGGGTCGGCCGACCTCGCACTCTCCGTCGGCGCGCTCGAGCCTGGGGCGTTCACCCGCGCTCCCCAACCCGGCCCGCCGCCTCCGGATCGCATGGGATGGTGGAGCTCGCGCGGCGGCGACGTGGGGAAACCGGACGTTGTGGCTCCGGGCCAAGCGTTTTCGACCGTGCCCCGGTGGGATCTCGGGGATGAGATCAAGTCGGGGACCAGCATGGCGTCGCCGCACGTGGCGGGGCTCGTTGCCCGACTGCGCTCCGCGTTGGCGC
>JBOHST010000221.1:0-6709 GCA_050733375.1 Gemmatimonadales bacterium | reverse complement strand
ACCGAGTGCGCGTGGCGGCCGATCGACGAGGCGCTCGAGACGATTTCGTATGACAACGCCCGCGGTGTGCTCCGCCGCGCGGCGGAAATGGTGCGCGCGCTGGCGTCGGTGAGCAGCCCGGACGCAGGCGCCTCGTGACGCCGCTCGTGCCCGTCTGCCATCCGCGGCGTGAGGCGCGGCGCGCGCTGCAGCGCGGCTATCCCCGCCGTCTCGGAACGGTCCGTTGCTGCGGGACGCCGCAGGCGGTCGAGCGCCTGCTCGCCGCCCGGCTGGTGGACGCGGTAGTGGTGGACGTGAAGGCGGCGCCCGAAGCCTGGCTCGCGATGCCGGCCCGATTTCCGCGCATCCCCGTGTTCGCCTTCTCGGCGTTTCGTCCCGAGGACGGGAAACTGCTTGCCGACTGCCAGCGCGCGGGGTTCGCGGGGGTGCTGGTCGAGCCGGTGGACCACGCCGTGGCGGGGGAGTGGGTCGCCCGCCGCACCGCGCAGGCAGAGCGCCGCCGCGCCTTCGCCGACGCGCCGCGGTTGCTCCGGCTGACCGACGCATTGCAGGTGGACGCGTGGGAAGAAGTCTGGCGGCGCGTCGCGGCGCCTACGCGGACGGCCGATCTGGCGCAGGCATTACGGGTGACGCGGGAACACCTGTCGCGCGCGTTCGCCGCGGGCGGAGCGCCCAACCTGAAGCGGGTGATCGACCTCGTCCGCACCGCCTGCGCCGCGGACTTGCTCGGCAACCCGGCCTACACCGTGGGGGCGGTGGCGCGGATCCTGGCGTACGCGTCGCCCAGCCACCTCGCCGGAGCGGCGCGGCGGGTGACCGGTGTGTCGGCGCATGAGCTGCGCGGCCTCGGGCCACGAGGCGTGTTGGTGGCGTTTCTGAAAGGCCGGACGAGATCGCGCGTGTAATCCCCTAGATTTGCCGTGGTTGCTGCCCGACGTTCCATGTGATATTTTTCACAATCTCTCGACCCCGACTCTATGGCGACCGATTCCATCCTGCGACCCGGCGAGCTCAAGGACATTCTCCTCAAGGAGATCCAGGCGGCCGACCTGGACGCGATCGACGTGCGCGAAGTGGGCACCGTCCTCGAGGTAAAAGACGGCATTGCGCGCATCTACGGGCTCACCTCGGCGATGGCTGGCGAGATGCTCGAGTTCAACGTTGCGCAGACCGGCGAGAAGATCACGGGTCTGGCGCTGAACCTCGAGGAGGACAACATCGGCGCGGTGATTTTCGGCGACTACCTGCAGCTGCGCGAAGGCGACGAGGTGCGCCGGACCGCGCGCGTGCTGGAAGTGCCGGTCGGACCGGCGCTGATGGGCCGGGTGGTGGACGCGCTGGGGCGGCCGGTGGACGGGCTGGGCCCGATCGCGGCGACGAGCTCGCGCAAGGTCGAGATCGTGGCGCCGGGGATCATCCAGCGGCAACCGGTGAAGGAGCCGCTCCAGACGGGCATCAAGGCGATCGACTCGATGATCCCGATCGGCCGGGGCCAGCGCGAGCTCATCATCGGCGACCGCGGCACCGGCAAGACGGCCATCGCGGTCGACACGATCATCAACCAGAAGGGGCAAGGCGTCGTCTGCGTCTACGTGGCGATCGGGCAGAAGAACTCGACCGTCGCCGCGGTGGTGGAGCGGTTCAAGAGCCAGGGCGCGATGGACTACACCATCGTCGTCGTGGCCTCCGCGTCGGAGCCCGCTCCGATGCAGTACATCGCGCCGTACTCCGGCTGCACGATGGCCGAGTATTTCATGTACGACGAGAAGAAGGCGACCCTCTGCATCTACGACGACCTCTCGAAGCAGGCGGCGGCCTACCGTCAGCTGTCGCTCGTGCTGCGTCGCCCGCCCGGACGCGAAGCGTATCCGGGTGACGTCTTCTATCTCCACAGCCGTCTGCTCGAGCGCGCGGCCAAGCTCTCCGACGAAAAGGGCGGCGGGTCGCTCACGGCGCTCCCGATCATCGAGACGCAGGCGGGCGACGTGTCGGCCTACATTCCGACCAACGTCATCTCGATCACCGACGGCCAGATCTTTCTCGAGACCGACCTCTTCTTCTCCAATATCCGACCCGCGGTGAATGCCGGCATTTCGGTGTCGCGCGTGGGCGGCAACGCGCAGATCAAGGCGATGAAGCAGGTCGCGGGGCGGTTGCGGCTCGACCTGGCGCAGTACCGCGAGCTCGAGGCATTCGCGCAGTTCGGCTCGGAGCTCGACAGCGCGACGCAGCGGCAGCTCTCCCGCGGCGCCCGGATCGTCGAAGTGCTCAAGCAGCCACAGTACCAGCCGGTGCCGGTCGAACAGCAGGTGATGATCATCTACGCCGTCACCAACGGGTTCCTCGACGACGTGGACGTCGCGGCGATCCGGGCGTGGGAGAAGGGCTTCCACGAGTTCATGGCGGCCCAGCACCGCGCCATCGGCGAGGAGATCCGCACCAAGAAGGCGCTCGCTGACGATCTCACCGCCCGGCTGCGCAAGGCCATCGAGGAGTACAAGGCGCTGAGCGGTCGCTGATGGCTCAGGCGCGCGAGCTTCGCCGGCGCATCAAGTCGGTTCAGAGCACGCGGCAAATCACGCGGACGATGGAGATGGTCTCCACGTCCAAGCTGAAGCGCGCCCAGGATCGCGTGATCGGTGCCCGACCCTACGCCGTGGCCCTGGGGGAGGTGCTGGGGGAGCTGTACGCGCCGGAGTTTGCGGAGCGGTTCCCGCTGTTGCGCCGGCCCGAGGCGGGCGCCATCCGCGCGGCGGCCCTGCTGCTCGTCACCTCGAACCGTGGTCTATGCGGTGCGTTCAACGCCAATCTGATCCGCGAGGCCCGCCGCCGTGTCCAGGCGCTCGAAGAGCAGGGGGCGCGGGTGGACCTCCACCTCGTCGGCCGCAAGGGCGTGAACTTCTTCCGGTTTGCGAAACGGGCTGCCGCGTCGACCCGCATCGACGTCGGCGACAAGCCGACGGCGCTGCATGCGGAACAGCTCGTCGAGCCGCTCATCGCCCAGTTCGAGGCCGGGACCCTCGATGCGGTGGAGATCGTGTTCGCGAAGTTCAATAGCGCCGTGAGCACGCCGCCGACCACGTTGCGCATCCTGCCCGTGACCCCGCCCGAGACGGGCGCTCAGCGGCGCAGTCCCTTTTTCATCCTCAAGCCGTCCGCTGAGGCGATTCTCGAGCGGTTGCTCCCGTTGTACGTGCGCAACCAGGTGTACCGGGCGTTGGTCGAGACGGCCGCCGCCGAGCACGGCGCGCGCCGCACGGCGATGAAGAACGCGACCGATTCGGCGGGCGACATGCTGGACGTGCTGCGGCGCACGTTCAACCGCGCGCGCCAGGCGCAGATTACGCAGGAAATCGCGGAGATCGTGGGCGGAGCAGAGGCGCTGTAAGATAGGTGTCAGGTGTCGGGTGTCAGGTTTTCAGACCTGACACCAAGCACCTGACACCTGACACCCGAAGGAACTCTCATGGCGACGCAAACCCAGACTGCGACGAAGAAATCGGCTGGCGAGAAGGCGAATGTGGGCAAGGTGGTCCAGGTCATCGGCCCCGTGCTCGACGTGGAGTTCGAGCCGGAGCACCTCCCCGAGCTGTACAACGCGCTCGTCGTGGAACGCCCGGCCGGAGGGGGCGCGACGGCGGTGCGCGTCGTCGCCGAGGTCCAACAGCACATCGGCCGCAACCAGGTGCGCGCGGTGGCGATGAGCTCGACCGACGGCGTGGTGCGCGGCATGGCCGCGGTCGATACGGGCGGGCCGATCACGGTGCCGGTGGGCAAAGCGGCGCTGGGCCGCATTCTCAATGTCCTGGGTGAGCCGGTGGACGAGGGGGCGCCGATCCCGGCCGACGCCGAGCGGTGGCCGATCCATCGCGAGACGCCGAAATTCGTGGACCTCGAGCCGAAGACGGAGATTTTCGAAACCGGCATCAAGGTCATCGACTTGATCGCGCCCTTCGTGAAAGGCGGCAAGATCGGCCTGTTCGGCGGGGCGGGCGTCGGCAAGACCGTCGTCATCCAGGAGCTGATCAACAACGTCGCCAAGGGGCACGGTGGGAAATCCGTGTTCTGCGGCGTGGGAGAGCGTACCCGCGAAGGGAACGACCTGTACCTCGAGTTCAAGGAAGCGAACATCCTCGACAACGTCGCGCTGATTTACGGTCAGATGAACGAGCCGCCCGGGGCGCGCCTGCGCGTCGGTCTGTCGGGGTTGACCGTGGCGGAGTACTTCCGCGACATCGAGGGTCAGGACGTGCTGGTGTTCATCGACAACATCTTCCGTTTCACCCAGGCGGGCTCCGAGGTGTCGGCGCTGCTCGGTCGCATGCCTTCGGCGGTGGGCTATCAGCCGACGCTCGCTACCGAAAGGGGTGAGCTCCAGGAGCGGATCACCTCCACCCGCCAGGGCTCGATCACTTCGGTGCAGGCGATCTATGTTCCGGCCGACGACCTGACAGATCCCGCCCCGGCCACGGCGTTCTCGCACCTCGACGCCACGGTCGTGCTCTCACGGGCGATCGTCGAGCTCGGGATCTACCCGGCGGTCGATCCGCTCGCGTCCTCGAGCCGCATCCTCGATGCCCAGTACCTGGGCGAGCGGCACTACAAGGTGGCCGTGGAAGTGCAGCGCATCTTGCAGCGCTACAAGGATCTGCAGGATATCATCGCGATTCTCGGCATGGACGAGCTGTCAGAGGACGACAAGATCCTGGTGGGCCGGGCGCGCCGGGTGCAGCGGTTTCTGTCGCAGCCGTTCTTCGTGGCGTCGCAATTCACCGGCCGTGAGGGCAAGTACGTGAAACTCGAGGATACCATCGCGGCCTTCGAGCGGGTGGTTGCCGGAGAATTCGATCATTTGCCGGAGCAGGCGTTCTACTTGGTCGGCGGGATCGACGACGTCGTGGCGCAGGCGAAGCAGCTGGCGGCGGCCTGATGCACGTGACGCTCATCTCCCCCGAGCGCGCCGTTTTCGACGGGCCGGCGGAATCCGTCGTCGCGCCGGCGTTCGACGGGATGGTGGGGATCCTGCCGCACCACGCCCCGTTCATGACGTTGCTGGGGGAAGGCGTGTTGACGATGCGGAAACCAGGGGGCGAGACGAGCCAGTTCCGGGTCGCCGGCGGCTTCCTTCAGGTCATGGAGGATACCGTCCGCGTGGTGGTCGAGCGGGCGGAATAGCAGTGGCTCGCAAGGGCCAGTCTCTTGACGACGCGACCGCGGCACCTCCAGGAGCGATGTGAGTCGCGTCACACAGTCGCGGCTCACCCGGTGCGGCGGGCCGGAACGGACGCCGACCCCTCGGGTAACCGAAACGACGCCGGCGGGGGTCGCCGGCGCGTCCTCAGGGAGATGTGCAATGATACGGAGACGATTACTGCTGAGCGTTGTTGTCTTGGTCGCGGGTGGTGTGGGCGGTCTCGCCGCCCAGGCGACCGGCACCACGACCTTCAACGCGCCGTACCGCGCGTTCAGCCGCTCGGAGTTCGGCGTGCTGCTGAGTTTCCCCAGCGGTGGAGGCACGGCGTTCGAGGGCTCCTACCGGCTGGCGAGTGGTCGGTTCGACATCGGCTTCAAGGGAGGGATGTTCAATCCGAGCGGCGCCGGCGATGCGGTGCTGTTGTTGGGCGCAGAAGCGCGCCAGCGCGTCCTCACCCACTCGACGGACTTCCCGCTCGACGGAGCACTGGCGTTCGGGGTCGGCACCCAGCTCGTGTCCGGCAGCTCCATCTTGATTATCCCCGTGGGCTTGTCGCTCGGTCGACGCATCGACACGGAGACCAACGTCAGCATCGTTCCCTACGTGCAGCCGACGCTGTTCATCGTCGCCGGCGGCACGCAATCCCACACGCAGTTTGCGCTGGGTCTGGGAGTCGACTTCCGATTCACGGCCCGCTTCGACGCGCGTCTGAGCGCCGGGCTGGGTGATGTCGAGGGTGTGTCGATCGGCGCCGTGTGGGTGCACTGAACCGACACACCGTTGACGCGCCGGCCACGGCTTCCTAGCGTTGGCCGAGGTGCACCGATGGGGTCGGCGCTCGGTCGGCCCCCGTTACTAGCGTGCGGAGGATTGCAATGAAGCGAGTCATTCTCGTCGTGGCGCTGATCGCCGGCGCGGCCGCACCGGCCGCCGCCCAGTTCTTTGGCATGCCGGTCTGGAACAGTCCCAAGGGCGGCACCGGGATCACGATCAGCGCCGACTACGGCAAGCCGAATGCCGACTACGGCAAGGGGAGCGCGTTCGGGGCGCGTGGTACCGTGGGGCTCGGCAGCCTCAGCATCACGGCTGGATTGGCCTCCTACAAACCGTCGGGCGCGCCAAGTAGCGCGACGTCGCTCGGTGGCACCGCCGCGTTCCGCGTGATCGGCGGGAGTCTGCTGCCGGTCAACGTAAACCTGCTGGCTGGTGGGGCCCGTTCCACCGCCGACAGCGTGCCCGACTTGACGACGATCGTCGCGGGTGGCGGCGTCAGCGTGAGTCTGCCCACCCCAGGTCTATCGATAGAGCCATATCTGTCGCTCACCAACCGCTGGCAGAAGTTCTCGGGCGTTTCCGGCACCGAGTCGAACATCGGGTGGACGATCGGGGCCAACCTCGGCCTCGGGATGATGGGCGCCCACATCGCGTATGACTCGCAGAAGCTTCCGGGCGGCGGGACCGGCGGGATCATCGGGCTCGGCGTCCACGTGGGACTGAACGTCCCCGGTCTGTAAG
>JBOHST010000220.1:0-4631 GCA_050733375.1 Gemmatimonadales bacterium | reverse complement strand
ACACCGCCCCGGCCTTCTCGCGCTTGACGTGCAGCACCGCCTCGTCCACGTCGGGGGCGAGGACCAGGGTGAGCTGCTTCAGCCGCTGGATGATCTGGTGCACATCCTCGACCACCCCGGGCATGGTCTGGTGCTCGTGGACCACCCCGTCCAGCCGGAAGGCCCAGACGGCGGCGCCGCGCAGCGACGAGAGCAGCATGCGGCGCAGCGAGTTCCCCAGCGTGTAGCCGTAGCCCTGCTCGAGCGGCTGGAGGCGGAACTCGGCGGCGTTGGGGTTATCCTCCCGCTTGGTCATCTCGACCAGGTGCGGTCGGACCAGCCCGGTCAAATCCAATGTCGTGATCACTTGGAATAGAGCTCGACGATTAACTGTTCCTGGGCGGCAATCGGGATCGTGTCGCGCGTGGGCCGCTCCGTCATCCGCCCGACGGCCTTGTCGGTGTCGACTTGCACCCAGCTCACCGGCTGCATGCGGCCGAACTGCTCGAGCGCCACTTTCACCGGTACGAGCTCGCGGCTCGTGTCGGCAACTTTCACTTCGTCTCCGGGCCGGACGCGGTAGGACGGAATGTCCACGGTCCGTCCGTTGACCAGGATGTGGCGGTGGCGGACCAGCTGACGGGCCTGGCGGCGTGAAATCGCGAAACCCATGCGGTACGTCATGTTGTCCAGGCGGCTCTCGAGCGCGACGAGCAGTGCTTCACCGGTGACGCCGGGCTCGCGTAGCACGCGCTCGAACACGTTGCGGAATTGCCGCTCGGACAGTCCGTAAATGCGTTTGACCTTCTGCTTCTCACGCAACTGCTTGGAATACTCCGAGGCCTTGCGACGCCGCCCGGTGGACTGGCCGTGCTGGCCGGGGGCGTAGGCGCGGCGCTCGATCGCGCACTTCTCCGTGAGGCAGCGCGTGCCCTTGAGGAACAGCTTCGTGCCTTCGCGGCGGCACAGCTTGCAGGCAGGACCGGTATAGCGCGCCATGGATCAGACCCGCCGCTTCTTGGGCGGCCGGCACCCGTTGTGCGGGATCGGCGTGACGTCGCGGATCGAGCGAATCTGGAGTCCGGCCGTCGCAAGCGCCTGGATGGCGGACTCGCGACCGGAGCCGGGGCCCTGGACCCGCACGTGCACGCGCTTCACCCCGAGATTCACCGCCTCGCGCGCGGCCTGCTCGGCCGCCACGGTCGCGGCGAACGGGGTGGACTTCTTCGACCCCTTAAAGCCCGCCTTGCCGGACGACCCCCACGTGATCGTATTGCCCTGCATGTCGGTGATCGTGATGAGCGTGTTGTTGAACGTCGCCGTGATGTGCGCGACGCCCTCCGCCTCCACGACTTTCTTGGCGCGCTTGGCGCCTGCCGCTTTTGCCTGTGCCATGCTCGCCCGTTACTTTTTCAGGGAGGGTTTCTTTTTGCCAGCGATGGCGCGCCGCGGCCCGCGCTTGGTCCGCGCGTTAGTATGCGTGCGCTGGCCGCGCACCGGCAGCCCTTTGCGGTGCCGCGCGCCACGATACGTGCCGATATCCATCAGTCGCTTGATGTTCATCGCGGTCTCGGTTCGCAACGCGCCCTCGACCTTGAAATCCCGCTCGATCACCTGGCGCAACCGCGCGACCTCCGCGTCCCGCAGATCGCGCACCCGCGTATCCGGGCTCACGCCGGTTTCCGCCAGAATCCGTTTGGCGTTGTTCCGGCCGACCCCGAAGATGTACGGGAGGGCGAATTCGATTTTCTTGTCGCGCGGGAGATCCACACCAGCGATACGTGCCATGGTCAGCCCTGCCGCTGCTTGTGCTTGGGATTACGCTTGCAGATGACGCGCAGCACACCACGCCGGCGCACCACCTTGCAGTGCTCGCAGATCGGTTTGACGCTTGTACGCACCTTCAACGTCACGGCTCCCGGCAAAAAGTCCAATTGAGCCTTGAACTATAGACGGGCCCGTAAGTCCTCGCAAGGGGCGCGATTACGCGAAACTCAATGGCCGGGCGGCTGGGGGTTACGGCGCCGTCCGCAGCTCAACCACGACCCACCAGTCGCCGACACGTCGCAGTCCCACGAACACCGTTTCCCGCCGCGCCTCCGTCGTGCCCGTCACGCTGAACCGACGTACCAGCTCAACGTAGCCGCGCCCCTCCTCCACCTCCCGCACGGTTGCGACCTCGACACTCCGCTCGACCGACGTCCGGAGATAGCGCGCCAACAGCTCGGCGGCCTGCTGACGCCTGAGGGCGGAGGACGGATCGGCGCCGGGAATCTGGAGGATGACCCCGGGACTGCGGTCCAGCAGCGCCTCCGCATCGTGCGCCAACCACGCTGTGCGCGTGCGCTGCGCCGCCGCCGACAGGCCAGCCTGGCCCGCCAACGGCCCGGCGGCCGCGAGAACCAGTGCCCACGCCGCTCGGTTCACACCCCCTCCAGGATCTGCCGGAACGCCGCCGCCGGCTCCGCCGCCCGAGTGATCGGACGACCGACGACCAGGTGCGTCGCCCCGAGACGTACGGCTTCGGCCGGCGTCACCGTGCGGGCCTGATCGTCCGCAGGAGTGCCGGGAGGACGAATCCCAGGCACGACGATCCACGGTGCGGTCCCGAGCGTCGCCCGCAACACGCCGAGGTCCTGCCCCGAAGCGACCACACCGCGCAGCCCCGCCCCCACAGCCAGCCGGGCGAGCCGCGTGGCTTCGAAGCCCATGTCCGGTACACCGCGCCCGAAGATCTGCTCGGCTTCGGAGGGAGCGTGCGAGGTGAGCAGCGTGACCCCCACGAGGGCCAGCTCCTCCCCGGCAGCGCGCGCGGCGGCCGCGAGCATGTCGGGCCCCCCCAGACAGTGTACCGTCGCCAAGGCGACACCAAGGGTTCGAGCCGCCGTCGCCGCCTCGGCGACGGTGGTCGGGATGTCGTGCCACTTGAGGTCGAGAAACACGCGTACCCCACGCGCCGCGAATTCCCGCACCAGCGCGGGCCCCTCACGCACGAACAGAACCGGGCCGAGTTTGGCCCATTGCAGTTCGGGAAGCCGGTCGGCGATAGCGAGCGCGTCGCGGCCGCTGGCGACGTCGAAGGCGACGACCAGCTCAGCCATGGGCGAGATCCCGGACGATGCGCTCCGGCACCCGCGGGTCCGCGAGCGCTGCGGTGCCGACGGCCACGAGGGCGGCGCCGGCTCCCAGGTACTCACGGGCGTCGGCAGCGGTGCGGATGCCCCCCACCCCGATCACCGGCAGGCCGACACGCTCCCGCACGCGCCGCGTCGCGAGCACGCCGATGGGCAAGAGCGCGGGGCCGCTGACGCCTCCGAAGCCATTGCCCAGCCGACCTTCGAGCGTCCCCGGCAGGGTGTTCACCAGGCTCACCGCGTCCGCGCCTTCCTGTTGTGCCACCCGCGCCATCGCGGCGATGTCGGGGAGCACCGGCGAGAGCTTGATCACGAGCGGTTTCCTGGTGCGGCGGCGACAGCGTCGCACCAGCTCCGCAAGCCCTTCACTCGAAGCACCGAACTCGAGACCTCCCGCCGAGGTGTTCGGACAGGACGCGTTGATCTCGAACGCGGTCACAAGAGTCTCATCCGTCAGTCGGTCGAGGACCCGCTCGTAGTCCTCCAGCGTCGCCCCCGCCACGTTCACGAGCACGCGGGCACGGGAGAGCCGCCGGGCGAGCCAGGGCAATTCGTGGTTGGCGACCGTCTCGACGCCGGGGTTTGCGAGGCCGATCGCGTTCAACATCCCGCCCGCGAACTCGGCGACCCGGGGACCGGGGTGGCCCGCGCGCGGCTCGGGCGTGACCGCTTTGGTGACGAGGCCGCCGAGTGCATCGAGATCGATGACGCCATCGACCTCGCGTCCGAACGCGGCGGTTCCGGCAGCGAGCAAGACCGGGTTTTGAAAACGCGCGCCCAATACCTCCACGTAGGTCAGGGACGGTCCTCCGGTCGCTCCGGCGGTCTCTGGGTAGGACGAGCAGGCGGCCGGTCGCGCGGCGGCGGGCGGGCGACAGCGCGGGTGGCGGGGAGGTCGACCAGCGGCTCGAGGTCTGGCCCGCGCGGGCCAGGACGGGGCGCGCTGATGCGGGTCCGCGAGACCGCCGACAGGACCAGCCGGGCCCCGCCGAGCGCGATCGCCAGCGAGTCCTCCGCGGCCCGAAAAGCCGGACTGGGCGCTCCGTGAAACGCCAGCGTGTAGGGAGATTCGCCGTAGCTGTGGCGCAGCACCCGCTCCACCGAATCGACGGCGTCAGGCCGTAGCTGCCCCGCGGCGATCAACGCCTTGGGCGCAAACAGGGAAGCCGGATGGCTGGCCGCGAAGCGTTGGAACAGCGACGCTGCCAGCACGGGCGCCGCGAGCGAGTCGCGCGCCAACTCGGCGGCTCGGAATGCGCGCATTTCCGATGAATCGCCGCTTCGGATCGTTGCGATTTGCAGTTGCAGCGCCCGACTTTCGACGAGAGCCGCTCCCCTGAGCCCCGACGTCAGACGTCGGAGCAGACCGGCGACCGAGTCCAGGTCCGCCGATTCGCGCACTCGCGATGCCTGCAGCCGCACCCCCCGGAGCCGAGCGAGCCCCGCTTCCACCGAGTCGGGCACCAGCGCCGCCACGGCGTCGTAGCGCGCGGCGGCACGGTCGACACGGCGCTCGAC
>JBOHST010000219.1:0-5593 GCA_050733375.1 Gemmatimonadales bacterium | reverse complement strand
CCACCGTCTCGGTCCCCGCGGTAGGGCCGTCGCGCTTGTCCGAGCGATACTGCACCGGCGCGGCGGGCCCATCGTACTGCAGACGGTCGAGCGCCACAGGATTGCGCCCCGACCGTGTTCCGAAAATGCCCCGAAGCGCCCGGAGAAACGCTTGCGAAACGATTGCAGGAGTTCTGCTATACTCTCCTGATCAGTGGTAAGGAGGGCGCGACAGTCAAAGAGAGCGTCAGCGTTCTGCAGGCGCACGTCGCAACCGTGTTTGACCCCACTCGTGCCCGATGTGTCGCATTCCCGCCCTACGCCGCCGCAAAAGCGCCCTAGCAGCGATGGACTCGCCCCCACATCTTGAGTAGACGGGCGTCCTAACGCTCCAAGTCATGCGTTCCGTCCTATGGCGCGCGCTGAGCGGGTCAAATGAGGGGAACATGCCAACGTTCCGCTGGCCGTCGTTGCTCCTAATCCCGTTTGTCTTCGTGTCCGCCTGCAGCCATCGCGACCTCCGGGGACCCGGCGGGCGGCTCGCGGATAGCCGCGATTCACTGCCAGCCCTCGGCCAGCCTCTCTTGATGCGGCCCGGTGAAGTGCAGGTTCGGTTCACTCCGCAGGCCGTGGCGGCGACCTTCACCCGGCAGCCCGGCACACGCGGACTCGAGCGCCTGCGCCTGACCGCGAGGGAGATCGCGCTTCTGGACTCGTTGCGACTCGCGCGAGTGCGCCGCGTCAAACCTCAACTCGAAGCCCGTGAGGACGGCCGGATCGTAGTGCTCACGGAGGCGCGGCTCCGCGAGCTCCTGGGGAGACCGGCGCGCCGCCCCCGACACGCCGCCGGCTTCGCCGGCGTCGAGCGCGACATGATCCTGACGTTCTCGCCCGATCAGCACCCGGACGCACTGTGTGCGGCGCTCCGGCGGCTCCGCTCGGTGGAGAGCTGCACCCCGCTCTACATGGCGGAGACTGCAGCACCCGTGATCCCCAACGACGCCAACTTCCCTGACCAGTGGGGCCTCAACAGTTCCGCCACAGGCGGACCCTCGCAGGCCCCGAACTTCGACATCGACGCGCCCGAAAGCTGGGAGACCCAGAAGGGCGACGCCGCCGTGGTGGTCGCCGTCCTCGATGCTGGCGTGGACGTGCGACATCGCGACCTGTACGAGAAGATCTGGATCAATGTCAATGAGCTTCCCCCTGCGTTTCTCTCCTCCGCAAACGCCCTGAGCTCGGACGCCTGGCCCGCCATTCTCACCTTCATCGATCTCAATGCGTTCAGCGCCCCGGCCGCCACGCAATCGGCGATGGCCACACTGCGAGCCAACTATGGACTCACCGACGCGAACGGGAATGGATACATCGACGGCGAGGACCTGATCACGGCCTTTGCGGACGGCGCCGACGACGATCCGCCCGCCACCGCCGGCCAGGTGGACGACCTGGTGGGCTGGGACTTTGTCGGGAACGATCCCCTGCCCTTGGCCACGACCAATCACGGCACCGCGGTGGCCGGACTCGTGGGGGCCATGCCGAACAACTCGTTCGACATCGCGGGCGTCGGGTGGAACACCCGCATCATGGCGGTGAACAGCGACGGAATGTGGCCGTCGGTGGATTACGCGCTCAAGCACGTGGCGAACATCATCACGTCGAGCCAGGCGCCGGTCGCCAGCTCGGCTCAGCTCGAAGCGCTCCTCGCGGAGCTGAACACCAGCCGCATCGGCTTCACAGCGGCGCTCGGGAATGTCGACCAGTACATCGACGGCACCGTGTTCGCGCGTTCCCCTTACACCATTGCGATCAGCAACTTCCGCAGCGTCGGCGTGCGCGATTTCGGCGGCCGTTCCTCCTACTCTGTGAACACGGATGTCGCGGGTCCGGGGGCGGGCACCTGGTCGCTCAATACGCCGACCGGCTCGATGCCCTTCGGCGGAACCAGTGGCGCGAATCCGATCGTGGCCGGCGCCCTTTCGCTGCTGCACGCACAGCGCCCAGGACTCACCCCAGAGCAATACAGGCAGGTACTGCGGATGGGAGCAGTGGACGTGCCGCCGGTCACCGGCGATCAGGGAGAAAACACGACGGGGTTCGACTACTACTCGGGCTGGGGACTGGCGAACGCGCGCAATTCCCTCGCCTCCATCGCCGTCGATCCATGGGCGGAAGCCAAGTTGACGTCGCAGCGCGGAAGCTATTCCGCCCCCAATCGGCGGGACCGGCTCCACGTAATCGGCGCGAATGAAGCCGTGACCGGCTTTGCGGGCGTCCCGGGCGGAGGAACGAGCGCGGTGCAGGTGGCGTGGGCCCCCGGCCCCCCGCAATCCGCCGGCGCCTGGTCGACACTGGCCTCGGGCAACATGTCGTATGTCGATGATGGAACACTGGCAACTATCAACCGATCCGCGCTCGCGACCGGGATCAATACGCTCCGTCTCACGGTCACGAACGGCGGTCGCAACTTCGTGGACTACGTCCGAGCGGATGTCCCGCACGCGTTCATGGATCTGGTCGACAATACGCTCATCTTCAACGACATCCCGGTTCGGGGATTCGCGTTCCATCCGCAGTTCGCGCGCTGGGACATCCAGGTCGCGCAGGGACACACGCCTGATCAGAACGATCCCACGGCGTGGACGACCGCCGTCACTTCCACGACCGAGCGCCCTCCCATCGGCTCCGCGGGAAGCTTCAGCGATCAGCAGTTGACCACTGCGCTGCCACTGGCCGCCTTGCCGGACGGCGCCGCGTCGCTTCGCCTGGCGCTGTTCAATTCCGGAAATGCGCGAGTCGCCTCGATGACCGTCCCCATCCTCGTCGATGCGTCGGTCTTTCCCTATCAGGCGGGTTTTCCGGCCACGCTCCCATATCCCTACCGGCATGGTGGTCCGGCGCCCTACGACTTGGACGGCGACGGCGGTGTCGAGCTCGTCGTGACCAATCAATTCCAATTGTACGCATACCGGGGCAACGGGTCGATCCTCGCCGGCTGGCCCGCCACGATCAGCAGCTCGTTCCTAATCACGAGCTCGCCCGCTATTGGGGACATCACCGGCGACGGGCTGCCGGAGATCGTCGTCCGCACGCTCCAATACGAGACGAACAAGGACGTCATCCACGTATTCGACCGAAACGGCCAAGCGCTGAGCCCCTGGCCTCTCGCGATAGACAAGTACCAGCGGTGGTGCGCCATTTCGCCTTACTGCCTGAACAACCCGTTCGTCGACCACGCGCCAGTTCTGGCCGACCTCGACGCGGACGGCGACCTCGAAATAGTGATTGCCGCCCGGCCAGCCGACCTTACGCAGCCGGCCGGTCTATTCGCCTATCAGGGCGATGGGAGCCTGTGGCGTTCCTACACAGTCAGTGGTGCCACCGAGCCTCAGGTGTCACCCGTGGTGGCCGACATCGATGCCGACGGTGAGCTCGACCTAGTCTCCGTGATGTTTCACTCCGCGGAGAACCATGTCGTCGCCTGGCGGGCGTCCGGCGCGCAGCTGTTCAACGCCAGCCTGCCGGGAACTGCGGGCTGGCGCCGCGTGCATGGTATCGTTGCCGCCGACCTCGACGGGGATCGGGATTACGAAATCACCATCAGCTCCGGTTCGAACCGGTTACGGTCGTACCAACACAACGGGACCGTGCTTCCCGGCTGGAATGACGTTGTGCTCCCATCGGTCACGACGTTCGCCGTGGGCGCCGCTGACCTGAACGCGAGCGACGGTAGTGATACTCCCCAGATCCTGGTGACGTACGACCGCGATACGGATCCGGGGACCGCATGGGTGCCAAACTACTCGGTGGCCCTGATCAACGCCGATGGCTCTCAGCCGGCGGGGTGGACGACCGACATGGGCCCGGGGTTAACGGCCCAGCAGCCGACGGTGTTCGACGTCGACAACGACGGAATGATGGAGGTGCTCGTCGGCCCGAGCTTCCTGAACCCGGGGGCTACGTTCGCGACCATCGGAGCGAAAAATCATGACGGCACCGCGGTCGCGGACAACCGTTTTCCGATCTATGTCGCTGATGCAATGTCGAGGGCGCCGGCCCTCGCCGATCTGGACGGCGACGGTGACCTCGAGCTGGCGGTATCGTCCAAGAAATGGGGGGGTGCGTTTGAAGTGTACGCGCTCGATGCGGCAGACCGCGCCGGCGGGGTGGCCTGGGGGATGCAGCTCCATGACCCGCTCCGGAGCAGCGATTATCACGGCGGCATCCGGATTCTCGAACCGACATCCACGCGACCGACGGACGTCGGCCCCCATGACGACCCGGCGGCCCGCCAGCCCCTCCTCGTGCGGCTCCGGAACGAGCTCCCTCTGGGGACGCCCGACGCGGGAAACGTGACCGTGCGGATTGGGGGACTCGCCGCCCCGGTGTCCGCAGCGACGCGCGTGGAAGGAGAAACGTGGCTGATCGTTACGGCGCCCACACAGGCCGCGGTGGGCACGTACCTGCTGGATCTCGAGTGGAATGACGGAGGGATCCGCCGCATTGCGCGCCAGAAGGATGCGGTGCGCTACGGGGGGACCGTGGAGCCCACGGATCACGTGCTCGTGGTGGACCGCTCCGGCAGCATGAGCACGGCGCAGAAGTATCTGGCCGCCCGCACGGCGGCCAATTTCTACGTCAGCGCCCGAGGAGCCGCCGACCGGTTGGGGATGGTGACGTTCAACACCGCGGCGACCGACGAGCTGCCCGGAGTCCTCACGCTCGGACCCGACGGCAGCGCCAACCGCGTTCAGGTAGCCGCCGAAATCAACGCGAGTCCCACCCCAGCGGGAATGACGTCCATCGGGCAGGGGTTGCGCACGGCACTCCTTTCCGTGCTGCCGCCGCGCGAGACGGGCCGCAAGCGCGCGCTCGTGCTCCTGAGCGATGGCCTGGAGAACACGGCGCCGTTCTGGGATCAGGGAGCGAATCCCGTGCGCCCGCTGTTCGAACAGCCCGAGCACGACGACGTCGTCGTTCACACCATCGCCCTGGGACCGGACGCCGATCGCGACCTGCACGACGTGATCGCCGGGGCGACGGGCGGCATGTCACGCTTCGTCTACCTCGGGAGCTCCGTGAGCCTGTACGGGCGCCTGGCCGACGCCTACAAGCAGGTCGACGAGGAGCTGCGTCGCGAGGTCCGCGTGCTCACCCAGGCGGAAACGCTGTCGGTCGGCCAAGCGGCGACCTACTCGATCACCGTGCCGCCCGGCGCACGGCGCCTCACGCTGGCCCTGAGCTATGCGGATCCCGGCGCCGAGATCAGGTTCACCGACGTCAAGCAGCCGGATGGCTCGAGCATCCCGGCGACGCAACCGGTGCACGGCCCCACGTCACAGGTCCTGACGCTAGCGAATCCCACCGCGGGAACCTACTTCGCGACCGTGCAGGCGATGAAAGCGACGACGGAGGTGCTGACCACGGCCGCGGTGTTGGTGCCTCGGGTGCTCGTGGGCACGCTCGCGTGGCCGGAGCCTTTCGGCGTCACAGCCATGCGCGGCACGTTGCTCGCCACGGTGCTGGACGACGGTACGGTGCTGCGGAACGGCGTGAGTATCATGGCCCAGATCCTGGCACCCGATCGTTCGGTGACCGTTGTACACCTCAAGGA